>JBBKWI010000185.1:0-4521 GCA_037968875.1 Candidatus Sericytochromatia bacterium
GACTGGCACAATCGTCATCTAAAATTCTGAGAGTCCTCCCAGTACATCGTATTTTGGGTAGGATTCAACTTCATAGTTTCCGTTCAACCGTTCAGGCGACTTTAATGATTTCTGCAACATCGAACGGTGTTTAATCAATAGACTCCACAAGGGATGCTCAGTCAAGCGCTGATCAATATCGGGCAAGCGGTAGATCTCTCCCAATAAAGGGATGGCTTTAAGCGCTTCTTCCACCATACAACCTGATAAAGGTAAAATGGCAAGTCGATGCTAAAGCCTACCGTAGCATGCTGATTTTAGGCCAAGATTGCTTGTGTTATGCTGAGCTGAAATAAGCACTCCAGGCAGGCAGTAGTAAACCCTTGCTCTTAAACAAACTAATGGGAATTGATGACACCGATACCGGTGAGCTTAAGCGCTATAAGCAAATCACACACTTGCTCACTGTGCTGGGGGCCTTCATTTTTGCAGCCTTTCTGCCCTTTTGCTTTCTACACCCGCATCCCGCTGTGCATACGGTGAGCTACTTCATACTCGCCACCCTCTGTTCGTGTTTGATAGGAGTCTGGCTCAATAGCCGCAAACAGTTTTTATGGTCCAAAAACATCGTTTCAACATCGGTCTTGCTGCTCTATACCAGCGCTTCGTTGCTACTGGGTACCGATTTTATGGACGGCACCTTACTCTTTGTCTTTCCGGCGACGCTATTCTTTGCCTACGGACCCCAAGAAAGAAAATATGCCGTTGGTTTGGTTTTGGTCGCTTTATTGGCCTATCTTGGCGTCCTAAACTTTGCCGGTTCAGAGCCGCTCTGGGGCGGAGTCCTCATCAGTGATTTGGCTTTCTGGGTAAATAGCAGCTCCAAACTGACCTTGTTTCTGTTTATCTCAGTAATTTGTTATTTTGCCTCTCAACAAATCTCAATCAATGAAGTCGCCCTGGCCGCAGCCCTCGACAAATCTGATCGCTTACTGCTCAATATTCTGCCGAAGACCATCGCTGAGCGACTCAAAAACTCACCGATAGCTATTGCCGATCGCCATGATAAAGTGGCCGTCTTGTTTGCCGATATTGCAAATTTCACTCCGCTTTCTGAACAAATCTCGCCAGATGCACTCGTCGACTTATTGAATCATATATTTAGCGCTTTCGATCATATAACACAACGCCATGGCGTCGAAAAAATCAAGACCATTGGAGATGCCTATATGGCAGCTGCAGGAGTCCCTGAAACAGGACTAGACGATCTGATCGCTATTGCCGAGTGTGCATTAGAAATGAATAAAACCGTCAGACTTTTGACAGACCCACTCGGGAACCCTGTCAATTTGCGTATCGGCATACACTTTGGACCGGCGGTGGCTGGGGTGATTGGTGCGCATAAATTTGCTTATGATCTGTGGGGTGATACGGTCAATACAGCCTCTCGAATGGAATCGCATGGCGAAGTCGGAAAAATACACGTCACAGCAGAAATCCAGGAGCGATTACAAGTCCTTTATGATTTTGAATCACGTGGAGAGATTGAAATCAAAGGGAAAGGGCAACTCAAAACATGGTGGTTGCTCAAAAAAAGCGACGCTGCACTTTAACACGAGCAGCCACAAGCCCCCCCAGAAAATGCCTAAACAAAAACAGTGTGACGGAATTCAAAGCGATGGATGTCTAAAAACAAAAAAACGCAGACAAAACCAGGTCAGCCCCCTGTTCCCTGCCCCCTGCTCCAAATATCCTTGGTCTGGACGCACAGTGGGAATAGAAGCCCGGTGGGAGCCATGGTCCTTTAGTCGTTAGCGACAAAGGAGCGTTACGAATGAGTAGCTCCGCCCTAGGGTATTTCTGCCCATTAGGGTGCAGCAGAGCTACGTGCCGCGCGAACGTCCCGGCGGCGTGCAGACCGCACTCGCGTTGAGCTATCCAATCCTGAGCCCAATGAGAGATCCCGATCTTAAGTGCGCAGGCATTTATCGACAGTCCCGGCCCCCCGAAAGCCTGTCAATCTGCTTTCTCAGCGTTACCAAATAGACCCGCTGTCGCTCAAGTCGCACTCACTACAGCCGTTCCCCCAACAATCGCCTGACGATAACGGGCCATCACCTGGCTCATGATCGGCTCCAGTTTATCGGGGTTGATCACCAGCAGATCGCCGCTTTCGGCCATCGCAAAGAAAGTCTCCAGGGCTTCAGAGACAGGGACAATCGTGATCTGGGATTCCGCTAAACCACCCAGCAGCAAGCCCTGACGCACCAACGCCGTGGTTTCGCCTGGAGGCCGCTGGCGCGGATCAAAATCAGCCAGAACCACAGAATTATAGAGCGGGGCCAGGGCCTCGCCGTAGTCAATAATCTGCTGATCCGTTCGACTCCCGGTGCCGTGGCAGAGTCCTAATTTACGGCCAGACGATAGTCGCGGCAATAACTTGGACAGAGCCCGTGCTGAATCAGAGTTGTGGCAATAATCCACCATGACTTTATAGCGCTGGAAATCAAACAGATTCATACGACCCGGATTTTGATTGGCCGACGGGTAAAAGCTCATCACGCCATTGCGGATTTGCTCCAGCGGTAGGCCCAGACCGTGCAAGGCAGCGATCGCCGCTAAGGCATTGGAAATATTAAAATCCACCAGGCCCCCCAAGGTGATCGGGATCTCTTCAAGGGTGCAAACCGGGATATCCAGGGCATGCTTGCGGATCACGACCTGGCGATCCAGTACCGTGACAGCCGTGCCGCCATTGGCCATGTGTTTGTTTAGCAACGCGTTATCTGCGTTCAGTGAGAACAGAATCCGCTGGCCCCGGGCCCGGTCAGCAACTTCCATCGTCAGCGCATCATCGGCATTTAAAACCGAGACGCCCGTTGCTTTGACCACTTCGATCACCGTCGACTTGACCAATGATAAATCCGCCGGGGTTTCGATCCAGTCCGTACCGATATGGTCGCTGCCAATATTTAAAAGCACGCCGACATCAACTTCTTTCACGCCCAGTCCCCGACGCACCAGACCGCCACGGGCCACTTCTAAGACAATATGGTCCACACGCGGCTCGCGCAGCACAATGCCCGCACCTTCGGGGCCACTGTAGTCTCCCTCAAGTACAAAATTGCCATCAATCGCGATCCCAGTCGTGCAGGCCAGGCCCACTTTTTTACCGGCATACTTCAAGCTATGGGCGATCAATTTTGTGGTGGTGGTTTTGCCATTGGTTCCGGTCACGGCGAGCACAGGTACCTGCTGATAGCCTTTCGGAAAGAGCATTTCCACCAGCGGTTGGGCCACATTGCGGGCCTGACCATGGGTCGGTTCCAAATGCATGCGAAAGCCAGGAGCCGCGTTGACTTCAACCACTTTCAGGCCCGAGCGTGCCAGCGGCAACGAGATATCTTGCGCCAGGGCATCGATCCCGACGACATCCAAACCAATGATCTGGGCCGCTCGCTCGGCCATTTGGCGAATCTCAGGGTGGACTTCATCCGTCACATCCGTGGCCGTGCCGCCCTGACTCAGATTGGCCGTGGTTTTCAAAAAGACCTGTTGGCCTTTCGCCGGGCAATAATCCAGACTCATGCCGCGCAGAGCCAGCAGGCGCTCGGTCATCGGATCAATCTCAATTTGGGTCAAGACCTTTTCATGGCCAAAGCCGCGCAAGGGGTCCGAATTCACGATTTGGATTAGTTTTTCGATACTGGATTCGCCATCGCCAACCACATGGGCGGGTTCTCGGGTAGCAGAGGCCACCAGTTTGCCATCGATCACCAAAAAGCGAAAGTCGCCACCAGTCACGTATTCTTCGACAATCACATCATCGTGATAAGCCTGGGCTTCGTGAAAAGCTTTGATCAATTGCTCACGATCGCTGATATCTATCGTCGAACCATTGCCATGATTGCCCACATCGGGCTTGACTACCACAGCGGTAGCCAATTGTTCAAAAACAGCAATCGCTTCGGCTTCAGTGGTCACGATCTCACCAGAAGGCACCGGAATACCCGCCATTTGCAAATGGCGTTTGACATCGCTTTTGCCATCAGCCAGTTCTACGGCAATCGCCGAGGTTTGACCCGTGATCGAAGCCTGGATCCGCTGTTGATACGCGCCATAACCCAATTGGATATAGCTGTCTTGATTGAGACGAATATAGGGGATGCCCCGCGCTTGCGCTTCGTCCACGATGCTGAGCGTTGTTGGCCCCAACATATTGTCTTCACGCAGCACCTTGAGCTCGGCGATGATCGGGGCCAAATCAAAGGGACGGTCTTCAGCCAGGGCTTCAAAAATGGCGACAGCGGCCTCGGCAGCCCGCAGCCCGACAGACTCGACAGCATATCTAAAGATCACCAAATAAATACCGGACTGCTCAGTGTCCAGGGTTTTACCGTAGCCCAGATCCATGCCCGCCAGGCCCTGCAGTTCCAGGGCAATATGCTCAATGATATGACCGGCCCAGGTGCCCTGCTTCAGGCGTTGTACAAAGCCGCCGGGGCTGCCAATCGAGCAGCCATGGGTTTGTAAGCTGGGGAT
>JBBKWI010000186.1:0-32945 GCA_037968875.1 Candidatus Sericytochromatia bacterium
TAAATTTGCCATTGTATTCGCCAACGGCACCGGGCTTTTTCTGGAATCCCGGATAAGGCAAATAAGCGCTCTGGGTCCACTCCCAGACATGCCCCCAAAAGCCCATCGATTGCACAGGCAAGGGTTGATAAATACCAGATTCAACAAAATGAGCGCTTTCTGGGCAGAGAGGCTCTAATTCTTGAGCGGCGATTTCCCATTCTGCTTCGGTGGGCAGGCGGTAACCGGCCCATTGGGCATACGCATCGGCTTCATAATAAGAGATATGAGTGACTGGTGCATCGAGATCAAGAGGCTGTATGCCATGCAGGGTGTAGTGTTGCCATTGCCCGTCGATTTGATACCAATGCATCGGAGACTGAATGCCATTGCTTTGTAGCCAGTCCCATCCGTCTGAGAGCCAGTGGGCTACGTTTTGATAGGCGCTATCTTGCATAAACGCCAGCCAGTCACGATTGCTAACCGGCGCTGTTTGGATTCGGCAAGGGTTGAGATAGACTTTATGCCGCCCCTGCTCATTATCGAAGCAAAAGTCCTGACCTGAATGACCGATTTCATAAACGCCTGCTTCGAGCTGATGCCAATCGCTCGCTTTGACTTGCTGGGGGGGCGTTGCAGCTGTTGTTTGATAAACCGGGAACAAGGGATTTAAGCCCAGACTGTACTTGAGATCAGTTAAGAGTAGTTCCTGGTGCTGTTGCTCATGATTGAGCCCCAGTTCGAGTAGCTCTCTGAGAGTGCTTTTGGGGTCGTGTGACTCTTGAGCCAAGAGCTTTTCCATGGCCTGATCCACAGTTGCTCGATAAGCATAAATTTCTTCGACGGGTGGGCGGCTCAGATCTCCGCGTTGGGTGCGCTGCCAGCGCTCACCGACGGCTTCATAATAAGAGTTAAACAAGAAGCTATAGCGGGGATGAAAAACAGGATATTCGGGGCAAAATTTTTGCAAAATAAAGGTTTCAAAAAACCAGCTGGTGTGTGCCAGATGCCACTTGGCTGGACTGACGTCTGGGGTGGGTTGCAAATGATAATCTTCGATTAATAAAGGAGCACAGAGTGCCTGAGTTTGTTGGCGAATCCGTTGGTAGCGCTGAAATAATGACTCAGATTGGCTATTTGCAAAAAGGGGAGATGCCTGGAGAGGCACGTCTCTTAGATTAGATTGGCTTGATAATGCATTCATGGAATTTCTATTCTAACTGGAAATACAGTTTGCGCACAGTGCCATTAGGTAAAGAAATTATAAAAGTCCAGTCGCTTTGCGCAAATCTCGAATCTCAGAGGGGGTCAATAGGCGGCAGGCACCCTCTGCCAGATCACCCAGTAGCAATGAGCCTATTTGTTGACGTTGCAAATAAGTGACATACAGGCCGACGGCTTTGCACATACGTCGAATCTGGCGTTTTTTGCCTTCACGAATAATAAACTCCAGCCAGGCGGCACCTGATAAATGGCGCAGCAGGCGTATCTGAGCTGGTTGGGTTTGACCCGTGGCGATCTCAACACCGGCGCGCAGCTCTTTGATCTTGACCTGATTCACCCGTCCATTGACTTTGACCTGATATACCTTGGGCATTTTATAACGTGGGTGTAGCAAGCGTTGGGTCATCTCGCCGTCATTGGTTAAGAGCAATAGGCCACAAGAGTCTTGATCTAAGCGACCAACGGGGTGTAAGTGTTGGTATTCCGCTGGTAATAAATCATAAACAATGCGACGGCCCCGGTGGGGATCATTGCGCGTGACCAGGCAGTCTTCAGGCTTATTAAAGAGTAGATAGATCAGGTTCTCAGGTAATTGAATCGGCTGCTGATCTAGACTGACAATCATCTGATCCGGGTCGATCTTGAGCCCCTGCTCTGAGACCGTCTGGCCATCCACCTGAACGCGCCCAGCGGCAATCCAGCGCTCGGCTTCGCGACGGGAAGCCACGCCAGCCTGAGCTAAAAATTTATGCAGTCGAATTCCTTCAGCCATTGCTAAAAACCATTACAGGGACTAATTTTGAGATCGAGGGGCAAATGGTAGAGTCGTTTGAGCGTGTTTTGATCCCTTTGGCTGACGCCCCAGTGGCTGTTGGCTGTCAGCCGAAACAAATAGGGGGTCATTAGATCGTCAGGATCTTTGCTATGGGGTAAGCCCAGGGCATGTCCGACTTCATGGGCTGCAATCGCTGCCAACTCGTCTTGCGAAAACCAGGGCTCTTGACCGGGGACCAATGTCGTTCCCCGCTGAGCTTTGAGGGCCAAATGAACTTCGCTATGATGTGCGACTCCACCGGCTACTTTACTGGGCTTTGGGTAGATACTTTTACCCCAGACGGATTCTGACTCGGGGAAGTGCTCAACCCATTTGACGGTGATCTTAGCCAATTGGGGCTGATCGACAAATGCAAATTTGATCTCTGGCACCTTCTGGCTCCAAATGGCAAAGGCTTGCTGAGCCCATAAGCGGTAGTTTGCCTGTGGGTTGCTGCTGGCGATAGCGGGAAGGGCGGAGATATAAACGGAAATCGGCAATTCTTCAGGGGCCCAGCGATAATAGCGATAATGCTGGATATCTTGGGGGTAGTCGCAGAGGTAATGGTCGTCTATCGGTGAATAAGCCAGGGATGCTGGAGCGAGTCCCAGACAAATCAAGCTAGCGCAAAGTCCAAATTTCAGCAAATTTTTTGTGAGGTCTGCAGCAAACATAAGCATTCCTTTTGAATCAGGCCTTTCATAAAGAGCCAGTAGTACTACAGTTAGTGTAACAAAAAATAAATGCCGGGCACTGAGCCCGGCGTTCGCGTAGAGAGTAGAAATATACATATTTAGTATGTGTATATAACTCAGGTTAAAAAATAAACCCTCAGGTCTTTTAATTAACCTGATCATATTATGCTTGAATATAGCCTAAACTGTAAAGTGTTTAAAACACATCACAAGCTTATTTTGATGTTTTCTTAACTATCCCGACGATACCACAGGCAACCCGGCTACCAGCGTCGCCGCTGGGCTGAGATTTCAGATCATCTGCTCCGGCATGTACCACGACGGCGCGGCCCAGAACTGAGTTCATGCCATGCAGGCTTAGAAAGTCGACCATTAGATCAAACTTGGCTTTGCCAGTGGCATCGGCTGTAATATTGCCTAAATCCCCGGCGTGATGCAGATCTTTGCCCGCTGTTGGTGCGCCATGGGGCTTTTTTTGTGGTGTGAAATGCCCGCCAGCGGATGTGCCATCACCGGAGCTGCAGTCCCCAAACTCATGAATATGAAAGCCATGCTGGCCTGGTGTTAAGCCAAGCACTTCGCCCCAAACATGTAATTTGCCTGCCTGGGGCGCAAATAAGACCCAACCTGTGGCCTGGTTGCCAGTGGTTGAGCTTAAGACACTTTTGCCCTGCATATCTGCGGGCATCATCATTTTGTCATGTTTGTGTTCGTGGTGGGCAGCCAGGGCCTGGCCACTCAATAGTAGCCCGATCACGAGTGCTGTTAGTCCTTTTTTCATTGGCTTGTTCCTTCGTGTTTTAGTTCTGTAAAATTTGCTAGGGTCAGGTCTTTACTTTAGCAGCAACAGCAAAAAATAGCCTCCCCTTCTGAATGGATATACTCAGGCTTAATCCTGCTTGCATTGCTTTTAGGGAGTCCTGAACAAATTATAATCCCTGGCGTAGAATCGATTCCAATGTCTCTGGCCCAAAGTCAGTGTCATGGGCCAGATTGAAATTTAATTGCAGGCGTTCTGCTGAGTGCGCTCCAAAGCCCTGATTACGTTTCTCGATTTCCACCTGAACCTGGGCTTCCCCTTCGCTAGCCAGGATGAGCAGTTCCAAGACTTCGATTTCCCGCCCAAGACCCTGCTGGCCAATCAGGCTGAAATTCTGTACAAAGGGAGTCCCGGCCGGGTTATCCATTTCGATACAGGCGCCGCTCTCGTTGCTGTGCTCAAAACCCAGGGCTTCAGCGGCAGCCAGAATATTCTCGGTGGCAGGATCAGGTAAGATTTCAATCAAATCTTTGTCTTTGGGATCGAAAGCCCAATCTACATCCAGGCCGGTTTTAAGTTGGACTTTGGTCTTGCCAAAACTAATTGGGGTTTCAAAGGGGACTTCAAGTTCAAAGTCATAGACGACTTCTTCGTTCGCCAGTAAGCTAAATTCTTCGTCAATGTCCATGGCATGTAAGACGCAGGTGCTGGTACTGAGATGGCCTTGATCGTTTTCGTAACTGTATTGGGTATAGAGCTCCAAATAGACACGTTTGACGTCCTGAGAGACTTTGCCGCCCGTCATGCGAATCTCACCCTGTAGATGTCCTCCACGAATGACCGATGACTGGTGTAGCACCGTATCTACCTTGGCTGCGCCCACGCCCACTTTAGACAAAAACTTATCAAACATATTTTGGCCTCCTGCTTTAAACTTACAGGCAGGATACCAAAAATAGAAAAAAGCAGCCAATAAAAATGCCCGCACAAGGCGGGCGGGTTGAAAACAGGGTCAGGCTTAACGCCTGATTTGTTGGTTGTGTTAACTATTGCTTAACACTCTTTAGTATAGGTTTCGAAACTGAAAATTAGCTTAATGCGAGCTTAAAATTTTTTAAGTTTAGAATCTTTTTAAGTTAAACTAGTCAAAAATTACTCAGAAAGCGCTAAGAACCAGAGTTGATGCTGGTTGCTGTCAGCCAGATAAATCCCATCCGGACTAAGGCTGAGCGCTTGCGGTTTGCGGATTTTAGCCGGAATTTCCAGGCTTTTGACTTCGCCTTCAGGTGTCACACGGCGCAAGCGGCGATTATTGAGATCAATCACCAGGGCATTGCCAACACTGTCAAGCGTGATATTGACGGGCTCATTAAAACGTACCTCTGAGCCCTTGCCATCTCGGCCACCAGCTTCGCCATTGCCGGCCAGGGTCGTCACCTGGCCTTCGGGGCTAATCAAGCGGATGGCATGGTTGAGTCCATCCGCTACCCAAAGATTCCCCCTGGCATCAAGGGCCAGATCGCGAGGGGAGAAAAACTGGGCCTGGCCACCCTCGCCATCCCGCAGACCTGATTCACCGGAGCCAGCAAAGACATCCAATTGCTGATTTTGATAACGTAAAATTTGGTGCTTGCCGGCATCGGCGATATAGACCACGCCGGTGGCAGAGCTGATGACTCCAGTTGGACTGACCAGATCCTGGCTCAGAGTACTGACTTCTCCGGCTGCGCTTAGCAAACGCAAGGCATGATTGCCTGTGTCGGCAATATAGACGCTGCCTTCGGGGCCGCTGGCCAGTCCCTGGGGATTGTCAAAGCGTGCATTGAGTGCGGGGCCATCTTGCAGCCCGGGCTGACGGGTGCCTGCCAAAGTCGATACGGTCTGATTTACTAAAAGTCGAATCCGGTGATTAAAGCGATCGGCAATCAGTAGCCGATCCCCGGCCTGAGCTAAAACGCCATAAGGATAAGAGAAGCTAGCTTGCAGGGCTGGGCCATCCTGAAAATCCGGCTCGCCATTGCCCGCTTTTAGTTGGGCTTCAGACCAGCTGTCTTGAGAGATTGCGGGTAATGGAAGCTGTTCGATTATAATCGCTGTGGCGACGGAGGCTGTCGGCGAGCCAGGAGACTGAGTGCTGGGCTGATTTGGCTTACAGCCACTGAGTCCAAAACTGAGACTGCTGAGACAGATTAACGATAATTTCCAGACTTTCATGAACGGCTCCAGCTGGCTCGATTGTGCCATTTGATAATTAATTTTGGTTGATCTTTAGTCTAGCCGAAAATGAAGGTGGGCTTAAAGGGAAACGCTATTGAACAAAAAACAGCGACCTGGATATTCAGGCCGCTGTTGAATGATTTAGCTAATTAACCGGGGAGCTTAGTACTGACCAGCAGGTTGCGTATAGCCCTGACCGAATTGACCGTTGAAATTGCCCAGATTACTACGCTTGTACTGGTAGTTGAGATCGTATTGACGGTGCATGATCAGGCCCTGGTCACCAACGATGATGCCATTGCCGTGCTCGACGATATCAATGCTGTTGAAAGCGTAAGGCAGAGACTGTGCTTTAAAGTCGCTGGCAGGTTTGACGGTTTCGCCATTGGTTTTCATCAAGTTGCCTGTGATTTGGTTATTGGCTGAGAGATCCAATGCTGCATTGACTGTATTGCCTAGAACCCAACCTTCGGTGGGGTTGAGCATGCCGATGGCATTGAAGGTCACTTGCTCAAAGCGCTTGTCAGCGTCAGCATTCAGTTCGATTTCGGTCCAGATATCGTTGATGGCATCGAATTTGAAAATCGCACCGCGTTTGCCACGTAAAGAAGAGAGTAGGGGATCGTATTCGCCGACGGCCCAACCTTGTGAAGAGTTGACCATTTTGATGGCTTTCATGCTGTATTTGCCAGTGGGGCGCTTCCAGTCAATCAGAGAATTGGTAAAGCGAACTTTGTCCCAGGTGGTGCCATTGTATTGGAAGATGCCAGGACGTGAGAGATTACCCGTGTCGCCGACTGCCCAGACGTGGTTGGGGCCAACAACAGAGACACTGCTCAGGGGTTTGTCGATACCACTGGCCATGGGTTGCCAGCCTCTGGCGCCTTCTAGTCGCATGGTCAGCGCAGCGCCGCCGCTTTCGCCAACAATATAGCCAATGCCAGAGGCGATCATGTCTACAGATTTAAAGATTCCCTGGGTGGGGACCTGAACACGGGTCCAGCGACCGCCCTGATAATAGAGCACCATATTGTCGCCAACAGCCCAACCCTCTTGTGGAGAGATCATATCGATAGAGTAAATATTGCCACCCTGTGTGATCGGGTGCAATTGTTGGGTCAGATTGTACCAGCGACCCTGGGTGAAGTGCAGCATGGTGCCGGCTGCGCCGACGGCCCAGGCTTCTGCATCGCTGACGAGTTTAACGCCGTAGAGATTAGCCTGGGTAGGCGCTTGCATTTGTTGCCAGATAAAATTGCCAGGTGCAACGTGTACCACCATCGTGGTTGCGACGCCGCCGATAGAGGCCACCACTTTGGTGGTGCCTTCAGAACGTGGGGTGAAAATGCCGCTGGTGCTGATGGTGCCGACATCGCGATTGGTTGAAACCCAGTTCAGACGGCTGAATTGGCTTAGCAATTGACCGTCGTCGAGGGTGATTTCAACCGAGAATTTCTTAGTGGTGCCAATTGGCACGTTCATTTCATTGGCTTGAGGGGCAGATGTGGTTTCGTTTGAAGTGTCATCACTGGTGGCGGTGGTGGTGGGTTTTTCGGCATTGGCTTCGGCTGCTGCGGTAGAGGCGCTTTCGAAAGCCATGTCAAAACGGATATCTGTGGCTAATTTGCCATCAGGCAAGGTCGGTTGTTGATTGTTTAAAACCAGTTGTGGCAAATTGGCATTGCGTGTGATTGTTGGTGCAGGAGGGGCTGCGACCGGGATGTATTGTGCTGTTGGGGAGGGTTTGCCACAGGCGCTAAGGGCTGCTGAGGCGACAAGTCCGAGTCCAATCAGGGATTTAAATGCTGTCCGTTTCATAATCTTCTCCACGCTTTTCTCTACCGTTATACCTATTTATACCGCTTCTGGCACCAAACTTGCGCTAGATTACCAAAGCTTAATTATTATTTTAACCTTACTTATTCAGGGGTTAGGATTGGGCTCTGTTGGCTGAGCAAAGACATTGGTTTCACAGACTTAATTATAGAATCTTTTTAAACCACTTTCTATAACAAGGCGCAAAAGTTCAATTTTATCGCTGATTTCATAAGAGACGATCCCCTACAATAGTAATTGAAAGTAATCACTAAGGGAGCGTCATCATGAGTATGCAATTTTATCTGGCCGGGCTGGTCATCTTTAGCTTATTTATGATGAGCGCCTGCCAAACCCAGGACTCCGGACCGGCGGGCTTGCCAGGCAGCACGCTGCCAACCGCCTCGATTGCTCCCGGCCCGAGCCCTCAGCCTTCAGCTTCCCTCGCCGGGATTACTGAGATCCCCACTTTTATTATGCGCCTCGAAGAACGCTTTCGGGTGCAGGCTGTGGCCGAGAGTCATCAAGAGATCTTAAAAGAAGTCATTGGCCAATTCCAGTCGGATCTGAGCAAGCAAGAGACCGAAGATTATTATCAGTCACCAGGTTTTTCGATTAAATTACTGGCGGGTTCAGAAGGCTCTTATTTCCATACAGCAGAAACCTTGGCCCTGGTAACTTCTTTATTAGAAGGCTATGCCCAGGCGCTGGTGATTTATCCTGATCAATCCTTTGATGTTTTCAAAGGCCAATTGAGCAATGGTGCTTTCTATTTTAGTGGCGCCACGACTTTACCGGAAAACAATACCACCTATCTGGTGGCGCTGAATACAGATCTTGAGACCCAGGTACTCAGCGGTAACTTAGAGCCCTTCCAGCTTCAAAGCCTCGTTGAGGCTTCTGCCAGTCCCAATAGCGAGCCAACGCCCAGTCCTACCGTGACGCCGACTCCCACGCCATTGCCCAGCGCTTCGGTCTTGAATTTTGATCTGATGCCCCCGATTGTCCTGGCTGAGTTTTTGGAGCGTGAGCGAGTGCGCCGTGCTGCCTTTGCTGAAGCAGCTAATCAACAGCGTCCGGCTCCGCCGCCTCCACCTCAGATGACGAGTGGGCGTTTCCCGCCGCCAGATCAAGCGCCCCCCCGGCCTCCAGATGGTAGTCCCCCTGGCCCCGGTAACGGGAATCCACCTCCACCTCCGGCTGATGGGAATCCACCGCCCCCTGAAGGAGCTCCGCCTCCTCGTCCTGTTGGAGATCATTCACCCCCTCCCCCGACTGATTTGCGTTCAGTTCAAAGTACTCAAGTCATGATTGACAGCAGCCGATCCCGTTCGCGGGCTTTATGAAGCCCGCATTCACAGAAGCTGAAGGGCTTCAAATCCGTCGGGGTAAGCAATTTTTGCGCCATCTCTGGAAACAAAGTGGCCTAAAAATGAAAGATATATTGCTGGCTTTGGAAGCCGAAGGTAACCCTGTCAAAAAAACCACCTTATCGATGTGGCTTTCCAACAAAGCAGATAACTGGGTGCGCCCCAAGCAGGAGCTACTCGCGCCTCTGGTCAAACTCTTGCTTACAGATGCTTCTCAGCAAGAGCAAAACCAAAGCTATGATGAACTCGCCCTTTTGTTTTTATATACAAAAGGGCCTGAGCACCCGGAACTGATGCGCAATCGCCTGGCCCAGGAGTTAGACGGAAATCTGGGTGAGAGCCTGCAGCAGAATCAACAGCAATTGTCAGTCCATTTGCAAGGTCTGGAGTTACTGCTCGAACGGATCGAACCGGAGATTATGGATTATGGCAAATCACACCCGCTGATTCGACTCGAAAGTCGCAATCTCAAGCTTTTGCGGCAATTGCTGGGCAAAGATCCTCGAGCGCACCAGGCTTATCTGCAGTCAGACGGGACTTATGAGATTCCCTTAACGAAAATTCAATCTCTGGATGCGGTCAGCGAAGTCCTCAATCATCTCAATCAGGGCTCCCGTCTGATGCGGGCTTTTGTGGAGCGGCATTTATTAGCGCAGGGTGATATCGGTGATCAATTTTATCGGATAGAAGATTTTGTGGCCTATTGCTGGGAGATCTCGGATCGCTTATTGCAGCATAATTTTCTCTGCCAATCTGTGCCCCTGCTCAAGGCCAGTTTATTGCGAGTCATGGCGACGTGTTGGGGTATTCGCTATTTATTGACCAATCAAACAGGTCATAGCACAGCGATTGAGTTTCAAAATATTTTGCAGCGTAAAGGCAAAATTTCAGAGGCCGATATTCAGTGCTCAGTGGCGGTCTATATGGGCTTGCTGGCGCGTCAATTGCTCAGGCAAGGCAGCCCGGAACGGATCCAGAAAGGACTGCAACTCTATAAGCAAGCGCTGCAAATGCTCAGTCAAAGCCACCCGCAACTCAGCTCAGAGCAAGAGGTTTTCTTTTACAAAAAAGAGTTAGCTAATCTGCAATATGATCTGGCGGCCCTGCTGCTCTGGCATCAGTCCCTGTCGTCGACCTACCCGGCCCTGATTCAGGAATCCATGCAAGGGGCTGCTCAGGGCTTCACCGAAGTGCTTGAAACCGTCAATCTCTTTTATGAAGGCCTGACTGAAGTGCGGGCACAGCATATTCGTGCATTCTATTTGCTGAGCTTGTGTTGGACTCAAAAAAAATTAAGCCGGGGGGTAGCTGAAATCAATAAATTTGCCTCCGGTCAGGCTCTCGATCAGCAATTTTGGTTTGTGGAGATTGTTAAAACCACAGCCTATGGTATTTTGGCTTATCGCTGTCAAAACCCGTATGAGCAAGCTGATTACCAAAAAGCGGCTCGGCATCACCTCGAACGTGCCCAGTTAGTCAGTGGCATGGCTGAGCAAACCCGGCAAGAATTGGCTCAGGATTATATTTTGAGTCAGGCTTTTGAAGAGTACCGGTAAACCCCCTTGTCCTTTCTCAGATGCTTCAGTTATAATGCATAGCACCATGCCGGAGTGGCGAAATGGCAGACGCAGTTGATTCAAAATCAACCGGGATACTCTCCCGTGTCGGTTCGACTCCGACCTTCGGCATATTTTTTCTTTTTTATTCAGCTGTTTATTTTGTCAAATACGATGAATCCCCAACCTGAACGCTTTAAACCCAGCCTTTCCGCTCTCTTAGCTTTACGCAAAGGCTTTCCTTATCTTGAGCCACAAGATCTTGATCACCCCGAAAACGATCCCCATTTTGGACATCAATCCTGGTCTGAACGCGATCTTGATCACAGCGCTTTGATTGATCAGCCAGTGCTGGTGACCGTGCACGGCTTTGCCGGGACCCCTTTTGAAAACGCTGAAATTCTGGACTGGCTCTGTCAGCAGGCTGGCTATTTGCCTTCGCGTATTATGCTGGGGGCTCATGGCATCGGCATTGAACATTTTCGTCAGGCCAGCTGGCAAGAGTGGCAAGCGCCTCTGGAGCAGGAACTCAAAGCCCTACATCGTCTGGGTTATCGTCAGATTTTTTTACTGGCCAGCTCAACGGGGGGAACGCTCGCTCTTGAATTGCTCAAACGCATGCATTTTCCCGCTTTACAAAAAATGGTTCTGGTGGCGCCCCTGATCGAGCCTTATGATAAATTGATGCGCCTTTCAAAATGGGTGCATCATGCAGGCTTGCTACGGGCGATTCCTAACGGTTTTGATGATGCTTCGATTGGCCACTGGTATAGAGAAATTCCGATGCCTGCGATTCATCAATTAGATGTTTTGACACGTAAAGTGCGTCAGTCCTTGCGGGCTGGCTTGAAACTCCCGCGTGGCCTGCAAACTCTGGTGGTGCAAAGCCGTCATGATGTGATTATTGACCGCCGCTCGGCTTTACTGATCACGGATCGCCTGGTGCAAAGCCATGTCGAAACCCTCTTTTTAGACTCGATCTGGCATCTGCCGATCTTATCGCGTCGTTCGGACCCGCGTGAAGAAGCGATTAAAAACTGGGTCTATCGGCGGGTGCTCGATTTTTTACAACGTCAGGATCTGCCGCCACTATGATCTACTCAGGCTTTTAATTAGCAAGATTTAAAGCTTCTGCGGGTTATTTCAAAAAATATCACAATTTAAAGCCCACTTGAAGGAACTCTTCATGCTTTCGTTGCGTCTAAGATCTAGTAAGACAATCTCACAAAATTCCCCATTCACTTGCAAAAACTTGTGAAAATCAACAAAAGGAGGCAGCTGATCATGGCATTACAATTGGTATTACTCGTGGTACTCGTGGCTGTGTTTTATGGTCCTGCCTTCAAGTCTTGAAGCGTTTCATTAAGCCTAGCAATTGCTGCACGCTCTCCTCAAAAGGGGCGGATTCAGTCAGATCTTGCGTCAAGAAGTCTTTGATGGCGTCGATTGCCGCAATGGCGGCGTCAGTCTCTTTTGAAGCGCCTTTGGCATAGGCCCCAATCTGGATCAAATCTTCGGCTTCAGCGTAAACCGCCAGGGTGTTGCGCAACCAGGCAATCCCTTCACGTTGTTCAGGGCTGACCAGGTCTGCTGCCAGACGGCTAATGCTTTCCTGGATATCAATCGCTGGATAGTGATTGCGATTGGCCAGTTTGCGTTTGAGTACAATATGCCCGTCTATGATGCCGCGCACGGTGTCTGAGACGGGCTCGTTTTCGTCATCACCCTCCACCAAAACCGTATACAGAGCTGTAATCGAGCCGACATCAGAATTGCCTGAGCGTTCTAATAGACGCGGCAGCAAGGCAAACATTGAGGGGGGATAACCGCGTGTGGCCGGTGGCTCACCAATCGCCAGGCCAATCTCACGGCGAGCCATCGCAAAACGAGTTACCGAATCGATCATCAGCAGCACCGACTTGCCCTGATCGCGAAAATACTCGGCGATGCTGGTGGCGGCATAAGCGCCTTTCATGCGCAAGAGTGCCGGTTGATCCGAAGTCACAGCAATCACCACTGAGCGGGCCAGGCCTTCCGGGCCGAGATCTTTTTCGATAAATTCGCGGACTTCTCGGCCCCGCTCTCCGACCAGGCCAATCACATTGACATCGGCTTTGGCATAGCGGGCCATCATTCCCAGTAGGCTACTTTTGCCAACACCTGAACCTGAGAAAATACCCAGTCGTTGGCCCCGGCCACAGGTTAAGACAGCATCGACAGCGCGCACACCCAGGGGCATGATTTCTTCGATACGCGATCGATCGAGAGGGCTGGGGGGATCTCGATCAAGGGGGTACTGGTGTTGCACGATCGGCGGTGGTTTGCGATCAAGAGGTACGCCATAAGGGTCTAGTACACGGCCCAATAGACTATCGCCGACAGGCACCATTTGGGGACGACCGGTGGCGATCACAGGAGTGCCTGCCCGGACGCCGACCATTTCATCAATCGGCATCAGGAGCACTTTGTGCCCACTGAAACCCACGACTTCAGCCCGATAGAGATGCTCGTCTATCTCCAAAAAGCACAGTTCGCCCATTTGGCTGGCCGGACCTTCGGCTTCGATCAGATGGCCCATCACACGGCAGACCCAGCCACGATTGACAAGTAGGTCGATCTGATTGAGAATATCGAAGTATTTTTTAAGTATGGCTTTGGGCGCTGGCTTCTTGTCGGTATCCATCTTGTCAGTGTACAGGGCTTCAGGCAGGCTGCCCAGATCTCTGATTTCTGCTTTATTCTCGGGGACTGCTATGCTAGATTTCCTAGTGGAGGCCACCCCAAAATGAACGCTCAAGTTTTTTCCTTCCCGGATCGTTTGCGACGTCAACAGATTATGTATCTGGCCCTGCCGATTATTGGGGGCATGGTCTCGCAAAATGTTCTCAATCTGGTTGATACGGCGATGGTCGGTTCTTTGGGCAATCAGGCTTTGGCTGCCGTGGGCCTGGGAGGATTTCTGAATTGGATGGCGATGGCCTTTATCACTGGCCTGGCGACAGGCGTGCAAGCGATGGCGGCCCGGCGTCTGGGCGAAGGCAAGCAAGACCAGGCGGCGATCCCACTTAATGGTGGGCTCTTATTGGCGATGCTGCTGGCGGTGCCGACCTCATTGGTTTTGTTCTTTTTGGCGCCCTGGATTTTTGGCCTGATGAACCCGGATCCAGAAGTCGTCAAAATAGGCGCACCTTATTTGCAAGCCCGTCTGATTGGGATGGTCGCAGTGGCGATGAACTTCTCTTTCAGAGGCTATTGGAACGGCGTCAAGCTTTCCCAGATCTATATGCGGACCCTGATCGTGATGCACCTGAGCAATGTTGTGATCTCCTGGCTTTTGATTTACGGCCACTTTGGCTTCCCTGAATTGGGCGCGACCGGTGCTGGCGTCGGCACGATGATCTCAACCTATATCGGTACAGGCATGTATATTATGCAGGCCTATGTATTGGCGCGCAAAAATGGATTTTTACAGGGAATACCTCAGGGCGAGACCCTGGTCACGATGCTACGTTTATCGATCCCATCGGGGATTCAGCAATTGTTTTTTGCTGCGGGCATGACGGCCTTCTTTTGGATTGTGGGCCGGGTCGGTACCGCTGAGCTGGCGGCTTCAAATGTTTTGCTCAATCTCCTACTGGTGGGTGTTTTGCCCGGTATGGCTTTTGGCATGGCTGCCGCCACACTGGTGGGTGAAGCCCTGGGCAAGGGGGATTCGGAGGCTGCCGATCAATGGGCCTGGGATGTGGCTAAAATAGGTATGCTCTGTGTCGGTGGAGTGGCTTTGCCTGCGGTTATTTTCCCGGATCTGCTGCTGAGTCTCTTTATTCAAGATTCCGCCACGCTAGAAATGGCCCGTCTGCCTTTGCAACTCATGGCCTTATCAATCGCCTGGGACACCCTGGGGTCGGTCTTGATGCAGGCCCTGCTAGGTGCTGGGGACAGTAAAAGAGTGATGTTTTTATCAGTCGGCTTACAGTGGCTGATCTTCCTGCCCTGTTTATTTGCGCTCTCGACCTGGGCCGGGATTGGCATGCTGGGCGTTTGGATCACCCAGGTGGTCTATCGCGCGATCTTGACCAGTGGCTTCTGGGCCATGTGGCGCGGTGGTCGCTGGAAAACGATTAAGGTCTAGCTTGAAAAGCGAAGAATTTTACTTTCAATTTGACAAAGTATTAAATTTAAATTAAGATTTAACTAACGCTTAATAAATCTAGCCAGTCTATTTGCAAAGGGGATCTCAAATGCCGACCATTCAAACCGCTCCAGCTCAGAGCTATCGCATTACCCCAGCTGGACCCCAGAATAGCCTGCCGATTCACTTTGCACCTGCTACTGTAGTGGGTCGGATTCCGACTGCGCAGACTTTAGACGACCCGGCTCTGGCCACTGGCGATATGCCTTTTTCGATCAAGCGCACCAGCGAAGGCGAGCAGAAAACCTTACGCCAGCGTATCAAGCATATGAGCGACGCCGATCTGGATCAAGCGCGGGCCGCCTTTGCTAGTTTTGAGTCGGGTGACCAGCGCGCTCCCCATCTAAAAATCCGCATGGCATTGGCAGTGGCGCTAGACAATAAGCAGATTGACGTGGCAGAAGCCGGTGAATTGCGCGGCATGTTACTCACGCTGATCCCCAAATCCGAGCGCGCTCAGTATCGTTCGCAATTGCAAAATGCCGCGATGACCCCTCAGGCCGAAGCGATTTTAAAGCAGATTGACCCGGACTTCTCCGCCTATCGTGGGCGCTTCTCAAACTCTGAAATTGCGCTGATGGACTCAGTGCCATTTAAACTGGTCTTTCCCAATTTTATGGCATTATCATTGGCGCAACAACGTCAAATTATGACCGAACTGCAGGCCTTCTTGCCGCACTTCCCTGATTTGCTCTCCCGTCTGGCCTCGGTTTCCAATGACCATTATGGCCCTGGTTTTCAGTATTTCTTTATTGAGCCTGGCGAAAACAAAGCCTTTAATAATGTGATCGCCAAAAATATGGCCGGGATTATCATGCCCGGTGGCTCTGTCGTTAGAGACCCATTGCTTGGCCTTTTAACTAAAAAACTAGCCTTGCAGCAACTCGACCGGGGCGGCATGTACACCAATAGCATCAAACACGGCGTTTTCTCTCATGAATTTGGTCATGTGATCCACCTGCATAGCCTCAACGATGATCAGCGCGACAAAATTAAAAATCTTTATGATCAAGCCTGGAATCGCATGCGCGAGACCCATGGCCAGCAAGGCTTTGTGACTGACTACGCCAAAACCAATCCTTATGAGTATTTTGCTGAAGGTGTTGAGCATCATTTGCTCGGCCAGCAAGACCACTTAGAGCGTAAAGATCCGGCCCTGGCCAGATTTGTGGCTGGCCTCTTCGCTGAGGGTGTGGTGCATAAAGGGGGCGATGGCAATCTGTTCAATGATCCTGAACGGGTACATTTGACTGCTTCGCGCCAAAAAGGCCAGACCCTGGTTGGGGTGGCCGTCTCCCGTGAAAGCGATTTGTTTTCGGTGCGCCACTTTGAAGGCAGCATCACCCAGGAAGTGGCTCTGATGGGCAATCAGCAAAGTCTGATTGGCCGCGGCTCACTGGGCATTAAAGCGGGCTGGAAACCACTGGACCAACCGGCCTCAGTTTATGCCACTGCTGGTGGCGTGGTGCAAGCGGGTGCCCTCGGTGGCCAGCTATCAGTTGGTGCTGGTGGCTATGCTGGTGTCGGCGTAGACTATAAGGTGCTGAATGTCGAAGTTCGCCAAAACTGGATGGCCGGTCAGAATGTCGGTTCAGGCACCGAAGTTCGCGTCGGGTTACGCTTCGAGTTTTAAGCCGATTTGGCCAAACTGAGATCTTCGCTAATTTGCCATTTACATTTGCGCGTCAGCGACATCGCCAGGCCCTTTTCATAATAGGCTTGCTCATTCACAAACGTGGGCCAGACCGTTTCATGGCCTGACCAGACGATTGTGTTCCCTGCAAAATCCATAAACAAAGGCTCACCCGGTTGTACGGGCTCAAAATCATGATCTTGCACGTCTGGGTGCACTAGCGCTGCGAGTTCACAGGCAGGTGTGCGCGGATAATCCAGATTCTGGATTTGCTCATAAACAATCAGGGGCTTTGTATAAAAAGGTGCTTTGTCTTGCTCCCAGGCTGCCAGAAATTCAAGGGCAGCGGCAGTGACGCTTTGGGTGAGTTGATAGAGATCGGCTTTGAGTGTGCCGTGGGCCATCGGTCCAACTTCGATCGTCAGGTCGCGTTTGGCCTGGCTGGGCAAATAAGGGCTGTCGTCTTCGTTAAAGGGCATATAGTAGAGCATGACGCGCGGGTCAATTTGACATAAATGAGCGCAGAGCTGTAGTATCAGGGGGTCTTGTTTGACTGCCGGATCACTCAAGATAATCGTGCAGCCCATATTGGCCGTGGTATTGTGCAGATCCAATAAAAAATCTACTTGTTGCAAGTCGGGCTGTAGACTTCTGGCCCGTTGCATTTCCCGGTTTTGCTGACTGGGATCACTGAGATCTGTGGCGCGAAAACTACGGTTGAGATCTTGATCCAAATAGCGGCGATTGTGGCGAACGGCGTCTGGATTAGCCAGGCGCAAGATCACCTCAAAGGGATAGTCTTGCCATTCAGCTGGCGTCTGGGCGCGCCAGTTTTTAACCAATTGGATCCCGCCCCATTCATTACCGTGGGTGCCGCCCATTACCATCACTTGTTTCATGCTTGACCTACCTGCTTGTATTGACTCAGCTTAGCGCGGTTACAAAGCCGCAGGCAAGTTTAGCTTCAGACTCAGTTATAATCAAATTAACTTACTCGTTTGGGAGCTTTATGACATGAAAGTTTTTTCGGGCCAGACCAACCAATTACTTAGTCAGATTGATAGTAGCCTCAAAGCGGGGGCTGTTCAGTCTACAGTGGATCAACCTCAGGGCGTCACCAAAGCCGACCTGGCGCAATTGGATCAAGATCAGGATGGCCAAATTAGCAATGCAGAAGCGCCACAACTTGATGCTCAGGAACTCTTGCTTTTTAATAAGGCCTTGAATGATGGCCGTGCAGCGACAGAAGTCGTCTTTGTGAGAGAGGCTGCTGCGCCTCCTGGGCAAAACAATCTAAGTGCTGTGCCAAGTACATTATCTGGATCTGCTCCCTCCAGTGTGGCGTCAAAGACCGTTTCACAATTACTGGGCAGACCAGGTGCTTTTCCAAATCCCGCCTTAAGTCCAATACCAGCCCCAGTTCCCACGAGCAGTCTTGCTCCGATCTATCGCCCTGTAGCACCAGAAGTCAAAGCCAAGAGCCCGAGCAGTGCAGTTAGTGATCCACCCCAGGGAACGACGAAGGGCGTAGCCAAAGGGACCGGCTACTACCCGGCGAATAACCGTATGGAAGGTGGTTTTGTCGATAAAAGAGACACACCTCTACGCACCCTGCAAGATTACCTGGATGGCAAGGCCAGCTATGTCTCAATCGCTCTCGACAAAAACCTCTACAAAAATGGCCAGGTCAAATACGGCGATACCTTTCGGATTCCTGAACTAGAAAAAAAGTATGGCCGCAAGATTATCTTTAAAGCCGTCGATACGGGTGGGGCTTTTACCAACAAAGGCTTTGGCCGGGTTGATATCTGTACCCGTTCTGAAAAGCACTCTCTGGATGCAACGGTCAATGGCAAGTTGACTCTGATCAAAACGGATTGAGTTCAGTAGTGGGTGAAGCAGACGAATAAAAGCCAGGTCAATTGGCTATGTATATAGGTAGCTTGCAAGATTTGCTTTAATAAATCAGTAATCAGTACAGCAAACAGCGTTAGCTGAACCTTCCGCTCATCAGCTTATAAAGACCCATGGCTTCTCGAGCAGGGAATCGTTTCCAGAATTCAGGGGGTATTTTAGCTACCGTTTCTTTGGGCCAGGGAACCAGGGTCCGTACCATTCTCTCTCGTTGCTCAGGATTGAGAGCCGACAGCACGGAGATCATGCGATGCGGTACAATTTCGGCATTGTTACTTAACCACTCACCATCGATCCTGGCCAGGCCAGGGAGCACCCAAATACCCCAGAAAGGGTCCTGGGCTGTCTTGCGCAGTAGAGCCAGGGAACGCTTATCTCCTGGCTGAGCTGCTTCGGAAATAGCGATGATCATCGCTTTTGCGAGATCGGGTTGATTCAATCTGGTATCAACAGGCTCAACACCTACATAGAGTTCAGGGCTCTGCTCTAAGATTGTGCTCAGCCACTCTGCGCCAAGATCTTGGGCGAGATAGTAGATGACCCGTACAATTCCGCTGCGTACGCGAATATCTGGATCTTTTAACAGTTCGGCACCCGCCTCCACCAGATCAGCCCGATCAGGTCCCTGGAGTTCCTGGGCCAGGCCTTCGATAGACTCTTCGAAACTCGGATGGTTCCAAACGGTACCTTCTAAAATCTGTTTACGAATTAACGCTAGGATTGTTTCCCTTGCCATGTATACAACTCCATTGCAAATATATTTTTCATCGAAACTCCAGATAATACTCCTTCAGGAGCACCACCAGCCGTTTGTCCTGTTGGTGAACTAGTGAGGGCTTCAACCCATTCTTTAAAAGGTACGCCATCCAGGGGTGTCGGCTTGCTTATGCCTGCTGCAAAAGCTTGCTCTGGAGTCATCGAGAAACGGAGCGCTCCACCTGTATAATATTTTGGATCTAACGCGAGTTCGTGTATAAGCCCACCCATGTCTTTCGATTGCCTTGCCGTAGATCCTTCAGTCAACGGAGCATCGCTATCTTTGGAGATAGACCACCAACCCACGTCGTTCCTTCCTGACAAGAGCGAACTCATATCGAGCAGGTCATTCTTGAAAATATAGGGGTTGCTTTCCGTGTTGAGCGCAAAACTCTCAGCACTGGCAACTCCATATTTACAAAGTACGTCTATTTGGGATTCAAGTGTCATGTGACGGCCATAGATAGTTTCCAGGTTTACCGCTCGGCAGACTGTCGCACCTTCCATAGCCTCTATAGGGATTTTGTTCCCCTGATGGGTAAATTGATCAGGGAAGTCAGAAACCACTTCCTGCATTATATCGTGAACCGATTTTTTGGCGTTGGCTGGATCTGCCAATCGCGTTTCTACATAATTGAGATACTCAGTCTTCTGAGTGTCCGTCAGCAATTTGGACTCATCCTTCATCAAGAAATCTAACTTTTCCCTGCCGATTTCATCGCCTGTTCTCTGCTCCGCACTGATGCTTCCTTCTCGGGCTTCAACCAGTGAATCCATTCGTGAGATCTGATCTTGAACTGTCCCTACATCGTCGCTCACTCTCAATTCAACGGGTTTAGATTTATCTCTCGTTTTTTGAGGCTCACTCAGATTGTTACCGTTTTTGTCAAAGACCACTTCCATCTTATTGATAGCTGAAAACGTGTCTTTGGCTTTCTGTAGATCAGTATGCAACCCACGTAATTTTTCCGCTATATCAGGAGTAATGACGTCCTGATTGGTCTTTATTAATTTGCTTTCGAGTTCTTTCACATTCTGTCTGGCTTGCTCACGTTTGAGTACGGTCACATCGAGATCTGCATCAGGCTTCTCTACTTTGACCTGCTCCAACTGCTGTCTCGCTTTATCCATGCCCTGAGAGAAGATTTTTTTGCGTTGGCTCGCCACTTTATCGGTGATCAATTGGCGAGATTCGGGAGACTCATTGAAGACACGCTCAAAGGCCGAGGCGTGGGTCGTGCGATCTTCGGCTTTAAAGCCACTTCTTTGCAAAGAGTCCAGCAGTTGTTTACTTTCTGCGCTGATATCTGCTTGCAGGTTTTGATACGTGTGACCTTCTACCGTCGAATCTAGACTTTGGCGTCGGTCAAAGCGTTTCTGAATGACCGTTGAGGCTTCGTCGCTAATCGTTGAGGTCAGAACGCCTTCAATAACCCCTTCAAAGAGGTCCTGGTCAACATTGCCATCCACATATTTTGAGATGGCGTTATAGCCCATGGTCTCTGTGATGCTCGTTGCCGAATTGAAGGCAATCCGGGTTGCCATTGTTTTGCCGCCCACCATATTCAACGTGGCACTAGAGAAAAAGGAAATGGTTAAATTACGGCCCAGATTTTCCGTAATACTGTCCCATTCTTCTGAGTCCCAGGTTATTCGACTGCCTGCGTTTTGATTGATTTTTGCAATGTCTTTTTCGACCTGTTGATTACTCTCAGTTAAGTCGCCTATGCTCTGCTCGATTTCTTGGAGTTGAACCTGGGCAGTAAAGATCGCTTTGATCTCAGCTTCAGTCGGGGGCTCTTGTTTAACGGTCTGTACCCGACCGATCGTGCCACCTGGTACCCTGTCGGTGCTTGGCTTAATCGGCTCGAACCTTTGATTTAAGCTCGAAATCCGATCCTGTAGGGAGATTTTTTGTTCTTCCAGGGCTGCTACGATCTGCTTATTTTCGTTGACCTGAGCCTCCATTTGATCCACGACATCTCTTACTTCAAGGGGGCTTGAAGCGTTGTTTAGCTTGATTGGTGAGATGATTTTACCCGCCATCTCTCCTGTGACACCGCTAAGTCCATTGAACATGGCGCTGCGTGTGACATTGCCGGCCTTACCCAAATTATCGAAAAGGGCTGTCACTCTGGCAGAGCCACCCAATTGCGTAAATTTTACAGAGCCTGCTGTTGAGAGAGAGGTAACCAAAGATGTTTTAAAGCCTTCATAAGTCGCATTAAAGAGTTTGTCCGTATCAATGACTTTGCGCTCGGTCTGACTCGTTTGTAATCTTTCTAGATTTGCATCAAATTCACTTAGAAATTGGGCTTTTATACCCGGATCCCCGTCGTACTTGTTTGCTAATTCCTTCTGTTTTTGAGCCAGATTAGTCGCTATCTCATTATCCCAGCTATCCCCGATGTAAGTAGTTATCTGGTCAGTGACTTCACCTGCGTAAGCTGTATACGTTCCTGCGGCAGTTCCTGCAGCGACAGCGGCAAGCAAAGGCGCTCCGGCTCCTGACGTGACAACCGTTGCGACGGTCGCTGCTCCAACGACAGCCACTTTTTTTGTAGTCTCAACCGCTTCAACTTTTGCTTGAGCATAGTGCACATCAGCCTGTTTGTCAGCTTGCAAGCGAATCAATACCTTGGACGTTAGGGACATTAAATCTTTTTCAGCCTGGGCGTCATTCGGATTGGCTTTCAATTTACTCAGTGATTGCTCGGCTTTTTCGTAGATGCCCAACAATTCTTGCTGGCGCTCGCTATCAGCTGCACTATGGCGCACAGCCCAGGCAAGGGGACCGTTATTTGCCCCGATCCGGTCTATCTCGGGCTTAAATTTGACTTTTAACAAGAACTCTGCCATTTCTGGTGAGCCGATCTCTTGTTCTGCAATCCAATCTTCCCCGGCTGAGTTCACATAGGCTAAGTTTTCGCCCAGTTCACCCCCCATAAGCTCTTCTTTTACCACTTTTTCTATTGGAGTCCCGTACAGACGCTCAAAGTCGCGCTTGAGAGCGATTATTTTACCACGGTTCTCTTGAGCATTCTGAAGAGTGTCTTTGATAGCGTCTTCATTGGTTCCGGCACCTGTTTTTGTCGCGGCAAACGTTTCATCGCCACTGACTTTACTGGCGTCAAAGATCTTCGCAGCGTCTTTGCGGCCATCATAAAATTCAGGAATATGAATTTGTGCGTTCTCGTCTTCGCCGCGACCGTTCTGTTTGTTGTCAAAGTAGATCAGATTGCTGAATTCATTCAGCTTTTCTACAGTTATTGTTGAATTGGATCGGTCTGGTGGGCTTAGGGGGCCGTCCAGGACCCCATCACTCTCGCTAAGCAAAGTGGCATCACGCACCTGACTACTCCAGGCATAGTCATAGACATTATTGTTCTCTACTAGCTTTCGAATCGCTGCTCGCTCATGAAGAGTGTACTTGTCTGTATCATTTGCCATTTCCTGCAATTGGCTGTAGGAAGCTTCGCCTCCCTGTTCTCTCAAGATACGTCCAACAGTGTCTACCTCATTCATCTGGAGTGACTGGCTCTGACCCAGGACTTCGCGGTTTTCATTGAGCCACTCGCCGCGAGCTCTCAAGGTATCATCATACAATTCTGGACTCAGTTTCTCTTCCTTCATTTTATTATCAGTCAACCAGAAATAGTTATCCCGCAGCACATTCACATGCTTGAGCGCTTCTTTTTCATTGATGACTTCTCCCTTGCCGAGCAATGCTTCCAGTTCCTGGACTTTATCGGTTCCCTCGGGCAGGATCTCATCGTGAAGGATGTCGCGGGCAGCTACCATCATGCTATAGTGAGCATTTTGAGTTTTTTCAATCTCGCGTAGATTATTAACACTGACCTCACCAGTCACGGGCAGGCCGAGCTGTTTTTCTATTTCTTGAACGGCCTGCTTGAGTTCACCGTCTTCTAAGCCTTCAACACGTAATGACGCGCCTGACATTTGCAGGGTTTGGTTGACTTGATTCACCAGGGTCTGCTGCTGGTCCTGTGGAAGTTCAGAGAGGCTGCCCTGACCGGTTTTAAGTTGCCCCAGATCGCTTAAAGACCCTCGCGTTTGCTGCAATATCAGATCATTCTGGTCTATACCCGGCAACATGCTCAGCAAACGTGCTTGCTCTTTTGGATCTTTCTGTTGGGCGGCTTCTTTCAGAAAGACCGCTTCGAGATGGTTGACCAGTTCTTTAGAAAGCGTCGGTTTGGGCTCCAAATCGCTGGCATTGTAGGTAGCCAATGTCTCATGAAGACGCTCAAAGTTCTCCGATGTCACTTGATCCAGCGGCTGATTGACGAGCTCTGTGATAGCCTCTTTTGCAGTTTTGTCAACCGAGGAGGGGTTGGCTTCATGCATCTGCCTGAGCTCAATCTGGCTCTGTAATCTGGAAGGCAGGCTGATTTTAGGCAAGTTGCTCCGCTGATCTTGATGCTTTTCATAGTTTGCTAAGAGCGGTGAGAGCTCATCCATTGGCATGGACTTGATTTGCTGATCCGATAGATTCAGTAAGTCGCCAATGCCTTTCAGATCGGCGGGTAAGCGCTCCTGCATCTGAGGATCCTGGCTCAGGCTTTTCAGATATTCGCCAGGCTCCAGACCAAATGTATTATCTTTTGCGGTGGGAGCCTGAATCAGGCGGCGAAGCTCTTGTTCATTAGGAGCATCTTCTGGTTTTGTACTCTGCAGCTTTGATTTCGCCTGCGCTATCATCTCGTTTTGCGTCGCTGTGTCGGCATTTTTAAAGGCGTCACTCTCTAAAAAATTAGTCAGGGCTTGCCGGCTGGCATCATAGCCGTCTAGTTTTTCATTGCCCAGCAGCAGGAGCGCATTCGCCTTTTGTTCAGTCGAAAGGTGATCCATGTCTTTGAGCTGGTTAATTGTTGTTTCATTGGGCATTTTATAGCCAGAATCGTCAATGCCTTTTTTTTGTTTTTCAATTGTTTCTTCAAAGGCTGGAATATCGCCCTCAGCAATGGCAAGGAGATCGCTCAGACCTGTACCGGAGAGCTCTTGCGTTAAACGGGGTTGCTCGGGCGGGTTTTCTAGCAATTGTTGGGCGCCAGCAGGATCCTGAATTTTGAGTTGCTTAAAAGCTTCGGTTTGGATGATGTCAAAACGTTTGCTGGCTAGCTTTTTTTCTTGATTCAATAATTGGCGTTGTTCGGCGCCGCCCGTTGCATTGGCGGTACTGAGACCATTGGAGCGAAGTTCTTGCAAAGCAGGATAATTGTCTGCATAGTTTTGTAGCGAATCAATGAGTTGCTCTCTCTGTGGCATTGAGTCCTTATCTTCAACAACATTGGCGTCTGCCTGGTAGTTTTTGAAAAAAGTATAAGGGTCTTCAATCTTTGCGGCTTTAACCTGTTCAATCAGCTGTTCTGTTTGGTTATTATTGAGATTTTCGAGGACTGCTGCAGGTATACGTGCTTCCAGGGTTTGCTCAAGTAGACTCCCTTGGATTAGTGGGGCATAACTACGGCTTTGGACCACGTCAAAAGTATATGACTTTTCATTTAATGGATCTTTATATGGGTTTTGAAAGGTTGGTGTCCCCGCTGTTTCATTTGGAGAGATGGTGTGTTTAGCCAAAATGCTCTGTGCTGACTCGAAGCGCGTCATGCTTGCTGATAAATCTGATTCCAACTTGCCCCGGTTTTCGGTATGTACAAAAGACCCTAACTCCTGAAAGTAAGCTGGGGCGTTCTTACCTTCTTTTTCTAATTGTGCCCATTTTATCGAAAGAAGCGCTTTGTTATCCGAAGAAATGTCTTTTTCCTGTTTACCAAACACTTGATAAGCGGCTTCTTGTTGTGGCGCACTGAGCTGACTGGCGCTAGTTTTAGCCGGGGCCGGCGTTCCACTAAAATCAACGACGTTGGCTTCTGCATCAGACTCTTTGACAGGGGCAACTTCAGACTTGGTTGTGTCAGTCTCAGCCTCGACGGGTGTGTCTGTGTCTGGGAAAGAGATGTCTTTTACTTTTGCTACTGGATCAGTCTCTGATTTTGGCCTCAGCCTCGTTATTCCAGAAGTAGTATTTGAGCCTGCTGAAGATGTGATCATATCAACCATGCTGTATCTCTTTTCTTAATGTATCTAACTTTTGAGGACAATCGATTTGGCGATAAATCGCTCTAAATCAATACAGCGCCGACTTCTTTTAGTCCGCGATCTCGGCTCTGGCTGCATTGTCTCCAGGATTGACACGGCCCATGCCCTCAGTGGGGGGAGCTGAGCCCGGAGGCGTATAGTTTTCTGGCAGTTTAAATAGGCGTTCTGAAAGCGCTCTCATATCGATATCTTTGAGATGCTCGCGCCCCATTTCAACGGTGTTTGCGTTAAACGGCTCTATCCATTCGCTACTCATGAGTGCTGGCGATAAATCTTTAAACCCGGCTAATAGGGTCATCGTTCTCGAGTGAGCTGGCGTTCTATCCTTAAACTCCACATTCTCACTGAGTGTTTTTGTGAATTCCGTTATCTTTTCTAAAGCTTCAGAACGACTCAAGTCTGAGAAGTCTGGAGGGGTTAGGCCGAGTTCCTGGTATGCTGATGAAATTTCAGAACCAAATGTTTTTTGGAAATTATCAGAAACCGTATCGTATTTGCGGAGTTTTAGGGTTCTGTCTTTGAGATCTGTCAGGGCATCTGTATTGGGATCGTCGGCACTGAGATTACCTGTTCGCTGCTGCAACTGTTCATAGAGATCTCTGACCGGGCTACCATCTACATCCTGAGTCGGCAGATCGCGCTCTCCGTTTGCAAAAGAAAAGTATTGATCATACATATCATTATCGGATTTTTTTGCAAAGAGACTGCTAAAGTGTGACTATTTCTGTCTTTAGCAGTCTCTATGATTTAACTTATTTACTTTGAGGGGTCGGAATGGAAAACATGGCCGCCTACAAAGGGCATTTCTTTGGGCTCCATATTTTGGAACATTTGCTTGGACCTTCTGATTCCTTCTTCAGGTAGCTCTATACTCTGGCTGGGTTTCCAGGGCTTCTTACCTGCTTCAGGAGTGATGCCTTCGGGTAGTTTGCCAGGGATTCCGTGCGCGTTCTTGCCGGGTTTTTGTCCTTGTTCAGGAGTGATGCCTTCGGGTAGTTTGCCAGGTTTTTGTCCTTGTTCAGGAGTGATGCCTTCGGGTAGTTTGCCAGGGATTCCATGGGCATTTTTGCCGGGTTTAGTACCCTTGCTAATTTCTGCATTTGCTGGTGGAGAGCCTTTGATTCCGGTTGGCAGATCATCACAAAAACCGAGTTCGTTTTTTGCATGGCCTGTGGGCAGCTTGCTGATATGGGAGTGGCTATTCTGAGGTCCTTCTACCGAAGTAGATTGCTTCTGTGCTTGTTTTTTGACTTCATTGCTTGTTTCAATTTTCTGCTTAAGTTTACCAGGGGCTTCGCCCGGTAAGTTTACAGAGTTAGGAAAACGACTAGACATATTTGGCATGTGAATAATGCTCCTTAAATTTAAATGACTTTAGGGGTTAATTTCAAAATGCGATCTTAGTTGCTCGTTAAGACTCTCATCTTGGAGAAGCTAAGGTTGTGGTGGTTGTCTTTGAGCTTGCTGTGCTTGACCCGGCTGCATTAGAGAAGGTGCGCCTGGCCTTGAGGGGAGTGATCCGAGTAGCTCTCGTAATTGCACCTTATCTCCACTTAATTGTGCATCTGTTAACCTTTCTAAGGTTTCATTATTTGGCCAGCGGGGATTGGATTCCCGGATTGCCGAAAAACCTCCTCCTCCTGGAGTTGATTTGAGACCAGTCGCAATACTTTCAGGACCTAAAAAACTGGTTAACATTTTTTCTACTTCTGCTCTGGCTTCACTGCGTGCGCTTTCTTGCAGATTTTTGACAGGATTAATATCCGTGGCCGGGGTAGGGGCCTGCATGTTATCCCGCGCTTTAACCGGCAGACCAATCGGTTCAAAGTCAGCCACGGGAATATTTGTCTTTACTTTGTTACGATCTACGATTTGCGGAGTTGTTTCTTGAGGTGGAGCAAAGCTAATGCCTGTTGGCTCGTGCGAGGGTTTTGCCGGGGGAGCCTTGACCTGTGTACGATTAGGAATGGATGCGGCCGGTGCAGAGTTAATTCTAGGGGGGAGGGCAGGTGCAGACATAAATAAAAATCCTCACGAATTAATTTTCGGGTTTTTGCATCAAAGGCTTCTAGATTTATAATGCCTTGATAACTTAGAGTATATGGTTTTCTTACAAAAAGTACAAACAAAAAAGGTACAGGAGATGGGCCGGTTTTTTTGTGTGAAAGTTTTTAAGATAAAGGGCAGATAATAGATCGAGACTATTTTAAGCTCTTGATGGAAAAGAGCGCGTGCTTAGCTGGCAATATTTTTGTTGGATTATAAATATAAACTCAACTATAATTGAAGCTATCTTGCTACTCGGAGTGCTACATCATGAAAGTCTTCTCAAACCAGGCCAATCAATTACTCAGCCAGATTGACAGCAGCCGCCAGTCTGCTCAGCAATCACAAGGTGTGACAAAAGGTGACCTGGCCAAGCTGGATCAAGATCGCGATGGCCAGATTAGCAAGTCTGAAGCCCCGGGCCTCAATCGGCAAGATCTTTCTGTCTTTAATCAGGCGCTTAAAAACGGGGGCGCTTCGACAGCTGTTCTCTTTGTGCAAATGCCCGCTGAACAAGTCAACGCAAATGAAGGGCAAGGACTGGTCTCTCGCTTATTCAATCGACAGCCTGCAGATCCGACGATCCCTACTTACCGACCGGCTTCAGAGAGCCAAAATGTCAGCAAGAATCCGGGGGGAGCGACCAAAGGCGTTGCCAAAGGTACAGGTTATTATCCCGCGAACTCCAAAATGGAAGGGGGATTCAATGACAAAGTTGGTAAGCCTCTGCGTACTTTGCAAGACTTTTTAGACGGTAAATCCAGCTATGTTTCGATTGCATTGGATAAAAATTTATACAAAAGTGGCCAAATCAAGTATGGCGACAGCTTTCGTATCCCTGAACTAGAAGCTAAGCATGGTCGCAAAATTGTCTTTAAAGCCGTCGATACCGGTGGTGCCTTTACCAATAAAGGCTTTAGTCGGGTCGATATTTGTACTCGCTCCAAACAGCATTCCCTTGAACCCACGGTTAATGGCAAGCTGACTTTAATCAAAACCCCTTAAAACTCACAAAAAAAAGGGCTTTCGGGCTCTCGTTATTTTTGTGATGAGTCGTTGTCGTTTCTCGTTGGCTGCCTTTACTATAGGCTCTTAGCTGCTCATCATTAACTATGCGGTTTTCAATTTTGTGATAAGCTGCAGGCAAATTTAGGGCTAATGCGCTCTCATGACCAAAGACGAAAGGAGCCATTGTATGCAATCAGAATGGCTCTCTCTGTATTTAGCCCTGGCTCAGAATGGCAGCCTGACAGATACGGCCAAACAATTTGAAATGAGCAGCCAAATACTGAGCCGCAAAATTCATCATTTGGAAGCTGAGTTGGCGGTTGAACTTTTTTCTAGAATCAATCATCAATGGGTGCTGACAGCAGCGGGTGAGCTTTTTCTGGAGACAGCCCCTGAACTCTTGCAAACCCTTTATCAAATAGAAAGCCTGAGTACTCAGTTTCATGACGAAAGGCTGTCTGTGGCCTGGAGCGGGTCCTGGGGCATTCACTTCTTACCTGATATTCTCAAAGATGTCCTGGGGACCCATTTTTCACAGATTTCCTCGCATAGTCTTCCCTTATTAGAAAGCTTGGAATTACTGCAATCCAATCGTCTGGATCTTTATCTGGGGACTTACGCCATTGATCAAAACAGGGAGCTTAGTCATGTTTGCGGGGCGATTGCTGAGATAGACTTGTTGGTGGGCCCGGCTTCTCCGTTTGTGATTTTGGGTCAAGCACGTGGGCCGGTCAATTGGAATGAATTGACTTATATCAGCATGGAGAATCTTTCTTTCAAGACCCAGATTTGGGACGAAGAAAAACATCTGCGCCGTATTCAGGTCTTGGGGGCGATTTCGGTAAATGATGCTCTGGAGCTCTGTTTGCATTCAGACTTAGCTCTTTATTTACCCCAGCGCTTTGCTCGCGGGTACCTCGATAGTGGTGAACTCTCAGTGCTTTGTGAAGCGCCTGACTTACACACGATTACTCCTTATTTTATGTTCAATCAGCGTTCATTAGCCAGGCAAGCGGTAGCGATTCGCTCACTGCTAGCACAGCATGGATTTAACAGCGTATGAATTTAAAAGCCGAGTGGTTAATTGTGATTGAAAAAATCGCTGAGCATGGCTCGATGTCTGAAGCGGCCAGGGATCTCGGCTATACACAGCAGGCCTTAAGTTATACGTTGGGGCTCGCTGAACAGTATTTTAATGGGCCTCTCTTTGAAAGAAATAGTCGTTTGCTCATCCTGACACCTGAGGGTGAACGGGTGCTTACTCTGGCCCAAAAATATAGGCAGCAAGTCAGCGATCTACAGGCTTCTCTTCAACGTTTTCAGAGTAATGAGCTGCCTCGTCAGTGGAAAATCATTCGCAGTGATAATTTCTCTAGCTCAAGCCAAATTGCTCGCTTAGTCGCTGGCATCAACGCTGCCTTTGCCCAGGATACCTTTCAGTTTGACTGGGCGACCCAACATCAGTTGGAGTCGATGCTTTTAAATGAAAATATGGCGCTGGGTTTGAGTATTTATCCAGGCAAGGCCAAAGCGATTCGCTCGTTTCGACTTTTTGAGTCGCCTTATGTCTGGGTTCGACAGACGGAATGTCTTCCAGAGCATGCGATGTCTGTGATTAGCTTTGATTATCACTATGTGAATCGCGCCAGGCAGATTCTACATGTCAGTGATGCCTATCATTATTTAGCGGGCCTAACGCTTCCTGATCATCACCCTAAAATAACGGCCAGCAGTATGTATGAAATTATTCAATTGGTCAAAGCCGGTTGCGGTAAAGCCTGTGTGCCATTGATTGATGTGCAAGATGCTATTGATACGGGGCAGCTTTGTTTGCTAGAAACCACATCAGAAACTGTAAGCGGTTATTTATTAGTGGCCGAGTCGCTGGTTCCTGAGGATCTCATTGGCTGGTTAGAACAACAGGGCTATTGACGTCGCGCTTTTAATTGAGTCACTTGTAAAAATGGTCTGAACCCCGGGTTTCCTAACTATTTTTATGCACCTATTTTAGCTGATAAAATAGAAATCCATGTGAATTGGGATTGAAAACAAATCAGGCAGTGTTGCTGCCAGAACAGAGCGCAAGATGACGACTCAGCAAGCCATGACCGACATACCAGATATTCTGCTGCTTGATTTTGCCTCAGCCAGTCGGGCCGTGCTGGACTTTCTGTATAAGCGATTGGGATATGGCCTGTGGATGGTGACACGAAATCTTGGCAACGAATGGATTGTGCTTCAGGCTGAAAATCACGGTTATAATATCAAAAGCGGTGATGTATTTAATTGGACAGATTCCTTATGCTCAGTCATGGTTAGGGGTGAAGGCCCCCGGATAGCTCCTGACTCTGACCAGGTGTCGGTTTATGTCAATGCTCCTCTACATGGTCATTTGCCAATCAAATCTTATATCGGTGTGCCCTTGCTTGATAGCGAGGGCCGTGTTTTTGGCACTCTCTGCGCGCTGGATCCGGATCCCCAATCCGAAACGATTGTGATGGAGCAACCCCTGATTGAACTCCTGGCGGCTCTTTTGAGTTCGATTCTGAGGCTAGAGCTAAGTACCCTGGAAGCCCAGCGCCGCCATGAAAGACTCGCCTTTGATGCCCAAATTGATTCTCTGACGCATTTATCCAATCGCCGCGCCTGGGATCAGCTGATCGCAAAAGAAGAAGATCGGAGTCTGCGCTATGGGCATTCGGCAGCGATCATGATGATCGGTCTCGATGGACTGAAGGCGATCAACAAAAGCCAGGGGCAAGCAGCCGGAGACGAGTTGCTTCAGCGTACAGCCGACGCCCTGCGCGAGGCCATGCGTTCCGTTGATCTGGTGGCGCGCCTCGGCGGCGATAAATTTGGCATCTTCGCTGTCGAATGTACCGATCTCGGTACGCATGTTCTGCTCAGGCGCATCCGGCAAATTTTGAACGAAAACAATATCAATGCTTCAGTGGGTATTGCCTTGCGTCAAGACATAGGCGGCTTAAAGAGCGCTTGTAAGATGGCTGAACGCTGCATGTATGAAGAGAAGCGTAACCGGGACTAGATATGATGGTAAACAGCTGGCTATCGATTTAATCTCAATCTGTGCGGCCTTTCAGTTAAAGTGGAATACACGCCAAGATCCAGACTCTAGAATCTTATCTATTGAGTCATCGTAACAATAAATAGGTCGTTTTTTACCCGGGGTAGGCGTTTGCATACCCCAAAGAAACCAAGGTCGCTTCAGGGGTTATTTACCACTTCATGGGCGCCAATATCGGTGTTGTTGGCATTGCCTCCCTGAGGAACGCCACCGAAGTCGACAGGCCGTGCATTGCCCAGAATGTCTGTGTCAGTCCCCGTAATGCCGGAAACATCAATGCCTTTATCAATGAGGGCGGCAGCAAGGGCCGGGTTGAGTAAATAGCCATCATCGGCGGTAAACCATTTGCCATCAGCGCCCTGAGCGTCAGCCAGGGTTCCTGTGGTTGTTCCGGTATTGCCCGTGTTGTCGCTATCAAAGTTCGATTGAAAAGGGCCGGTTACTGTACCCAGATCAACATTTCCATCACCGTTCACCGTTGCGGTAATACCGGTCACGCTAAACAAACTGCTTTTCCAAAAGAGCGTGTTTTTAGCGCTGAAGCTGCCAGTTCCAAATCGAGCAACTCCGCCACCGACAGTACCAGTAGAGTTATTGGCAAAGACAGTATTTGTTGCTGTTACTGTGCCACTATTAAGGCTAAATCCGCCTCCATCATTTGTAGCAGCGTTGTTTACAAAAACTGTATTGGTTACGGTTATCGATATTGTATCGCCACCACCATGAGTATAAACCCCACCACCCCGAGGGGCAGCATTGTTTGCAAAAATAACGTGGTTCGCTGTAAGTGTGTTATCAAAGTTTAGGCGAACTCCGCCACCAGAATTAGTTGCAGTATTTTTAACAAAAGTAACCTTATTTAAAATTAAGCTGCCACCCTCACACATAGCGCCGCCGCCGTAAGACGCAGCGTTTTCGATAAAATTGACGTTACTTGCTGTAAACGAGCCAAAACTATCTACAAAAATACCACCACCGTTACCAGCAGAGTTATTTGTAAAGTTAACATTGCTTGCGGTGACGATGCCTCCTCTTACAGCCATTGCGCCCCCTCGATTTGCAGAATTATTTGCAAAATCAACGTTTTCCAAAGCGACGGTTTGACCCGTTATCACATACAAAGCGCCGCCATCTGTGGCCGTGATGTTAGCACTCTCAAAGCGAATGCCGTTAATTTTGACGGTGCCAGCTGCTGCTCTTGCGATTTGTCGGGCGCTTTGACCATCAAGAAGCGTTACCTGATTTTTTAAGTCTCGCGCCGATAAATTCACTTCGGGGGCGTCTTTGTTAAAGCCACCAATTAGATCAACCCCGTCTTTAAGTTGCAAAGTAGCCGCAGGTTGGTAAACGGCTGCCGCGATTAAAATTTGGGTACCGCTTGAGGCAGCCGTCAGAGCCGCCGCAATGGTGGTATAGCCGTTGGCAAAGCTGGTGCCGTCTGCGGCTCCTGTAGCGGCAGCGTTAACAAAAATAGCCGTGTTGGATACGTCAAAGTTTGCGGCGGCTGCAATGCTCTGGCCGTAGGCTGTCACGTTGACGGGGCCGTCTGTTGCACCGTAGGGAACCGTAAAAATAAGGGTCGTTGCATTTTGGGTTGCGAAGCTGCTTTGCTCGGTGCCGTTAAAGCTGACTTTGGTGACGACATCTAAATTTGTGCCTGTAACCGTAACGGTTTCACCCATTTTGGCCTGGTTTTTGTCGACATTGGTCACGGTGGGCAAGACCGCTTCGGTGACATTTTGAAGGGTGATCACGGGT
>JBBKWI010000187.1:0-8730 GCA_037968875.1 Candidatus Sericytochromatia bacterium
GATAGAAAAGGTTTGCGTCACCGCCTCTACAGTTTTTTGGAGGCTCCCCATATTTAAATACAAACTCAGAGAGAGACCCAGGGCGTCTGGCTTGACGTCATCAATCATGGCAATTAAATCCTTGCGTGGCACATTTGTACCCAAAAACAAACTGTCCCAACCATAGACTTCAAATAAATCGGCGGCCATTTTTGCACCCAGCGAATGCATTTCTTTGGGAACACAAGCTAAAATAACGCTTTTACCAATACGTGGCTGCGAAAAAACGTGTGGATAAACCAGATTGAATAAACTCTCTGTTAAGGCGGTTACCAAATGTTCGGTGGCTACAGAAATACGGTTGTTTTCCCACAATTGGCCGACCTGATAAAGTGAACGCTTAAATAAATTTTCATAAATAGAAACCACGGACATTTTTGCTGCCAGCAAATCTTTTAAAATCTGCTGACATTTTTGCCGTTCGCCGATTAAAAGTGCCGCAAAGTAGCTCTGATAGGTGTTCTCTGTCAACACACCCATTTCTATTGTCATGTCTATTTGTGTCTTTCTAAGGTAATGTTCACATCGGGTCTGTATCTTCTGAGTCGACATTTAATGCTTATAAAATCATCCGCCTGCTATAACTAGTGTACACAAGTGACTAGATTAAAGCATAATCGTTAACTCAGATGAATTTCGGGCCTATGCATTTCACTTAACGGCCTTGATAGCCCCCTGGGGACATTGACTAGCCCAATACCTCAGTCGGGCTTGCGCGCCACAAAGAGTTTGGAAATATAGTGAAGCGAAATATCTGGAGGGGTGAAGCCCGTCTGAAACAGTGCCTGCGCCAGATCATCGCGTAGATAGTCCTTGTAATACGGCTCGTGGTATTCCTGCGGAAAGCGGGCCAGGGTTTCGGCAATATCTGGGCTGTCTGACAATTGACAGGAGTCTGTCAGAACCAGCAAACCACCCGGTTTGAGCACACGGAACATTTCAGCCAAAATTTGACGGCGGACATCGCGAGGTAATTCATGAAAGAGATACACACAGCTGACAATATCCACTTGCTCAGCGGACATTGGAATCGCTTCGGCATTGGCCTCTATCAATGAAACTTTGTCTACAGTGCTTAAAACATGTCGGGCTTCCTGTAAATAGTCAGGGCTCAAGTCCAGCCCCGTATATTCAAGGCTCGGATGGGCGGTGGCAATTTGCAAGATGCTGCGTCCGGTTCCACAGGCAACATCGAGCAAGCTCAATTGCGGCGGGGTCAACCCAGGCTCAGTCTGGTTACGTTGCTGGATATAGCGTGTGATCGCAGGTATCGTCTGCCTGCGCATGACATCTGCTGTCCCCAAAAACAGGAGTTCAACGGAGGCATCATAGACCTGGGCTGAATGTTGAGAAAAGTAGCCGTCGCTTTGCCAGTGAAAATTGCGGGTGTAATAGGCCGGGTAATTTTTGTGCTGGATAGTTGCAGGTAAATCATCATGGCGTTTGTTGCGCGCCCGGTGTACGATATTGAGCATGTCGCCCATGAGTTGAGGGATTCGGGGTAAATAGTCTAGCAGTGGAATCTGGTAGAGTAAGGCACGAGGATAATAGCCGGACTGTACGTTTTCTAAATCTTTTTTGAGCAAATTATCGTAGCGCTTTTGCAAGCTTTCGAGCTCTTTGGGTAAAGCTTTAGGAATAGCTTGCGTCAATGCCATGCTGATCAGATAGCGCAAGGGAGCAAAGTTGAGTGCCAGCAAGCGCTGCTGTGCCGGATATGCCCATTGGTCAATTTTTTGTTCAAAACGTTTCAGCATGGGATGGTCTTCCCATTGTTTGGACAGTAGCGTTTTCATCTTGACTTCCTTCATCAGCATTGGCTATTTTGATTACGCTCTGTGAAACACGCTACATAATACCAAGTTCAGCTGAGCTCAATCTCTACTTTATTATAATCCTTATTTCTACTTAACTATTCAGTAAGCGTTCAGTAGAATTTCTTGCGTTTCTAAAGCAACTACTGAATCAGTATACCGGAAAGCTCCATGTCATCTTAGCGCTCTGCCCCTTGTGGGTACAACGTTAGAACCCAGAAGACACAAGCCGTTCAACAGTTTGTGGCAGAAAACTCAGATCGACTAGACCTGCTCTACATCCCATCATATTCACAGCAATGCAACCAACCAATAGAAAGGGTTTGGGGCACTTGTTGTGCCTGGGTGAACGGCAACGTATCGTGTTTCGATGTTTCAGAGCTGCGACGGAAGACTATCAGTGGATTACGGCGTCAACAGACATTATTACGGATGGCAAAAGCCTCATGAATAATGGACTTTCTAATGACTTCTGTGGAGTTATTTTATTTTTTTGCTTAATTGTGACAGATCAGCCCTTGAGACTTTGCCGTCTTTAGCCAGTCGATTCCATTGGCTTACAAAAGACGCACCCATTTTAAAGTTTTGTTGCAGACCTGATTGGGCAGCTGAGAGATTAAGGTCTCGTGTCTTCACACGCAGATTGGCTGAGCCAGAAGAAAGCTCCAGATCAGCATAGCCATCTTTTAAGATTTCTGCCTGAAGGCCTTTGAACTCAGATCGGCTAATTTTTTGATTTTCGATTGCCTTCGTAAATTTCTGGCAGACACACTGATTGAGTTTGATATTGCTCATTCGCCAGCCTCTTGTCGGCATAGTCTTGTCAATTTCAGTATAGCACCTCGAAAACTGACAAATTTATAATATTATGGGTAAATTTATGGCTATAAAAGAAACCTAGCTGTTGTCAGTATATATAAAAAAGGCATCAATAATCGGATATTGGGTCTTGCAGAGGAGATCGTTCAGGTATAATAAAAAAATTGAAAAAAGATATTAACTTTTATTAAGCAACCTGCGATACTGGGTCTAGGTTGTGATGGATTACGTTCGCTAAATGCTAGTTTTAGGATGACTCTAATTTTGTTTGAAGCCAATTGTGACCCCTTTTTTGAGTATTGATTGCATCAGTGTCTGGGCAAACCCTTTAGGGCAATTGCTCAGCTATTCACGGAGACTCAATAGCCTGCTTTGCTTTGCTTTGCTTTTGGGGGGCATTTGTACTGAGGCTCAGGCTGTAGAAATACGTGCCTTAACCCAGAGCGATTTGAATCAGAGTGTCAATCTTGAACAGCAATGGGATTTTATTGGCCCGGATCTCAAGCAAGGAACGATTCATGTACCCGGTCCCTGGGAGTCTCATTTTCAGAAACGCTTACCTGTATTTGGTACTGGGATCTATCAGCTGAAGTTGATCATGCCTGCTGAAATGATCGGTGAAAATCTTAAGCTTTATACAGAACTGATTGCCGGCGGAAATTTGCGTGTATACGCGAATGATAAACTGGTCGGCCACAATGGAACCTATTTGGGTTCACATTCACGACTGCCTAACTTTTTACCTTTTGAACTTAAGCAACGCGAATTGCATTTGAAAATTGTGGTATCGAACTTTCAATTGCAATGGAGCGGTCTGGTCAGACCGATTTGGATCGGAACGCCTCAGGCTATAAATCAACACATCAACCGACGCAGTATTAATCTGAATGTGGTTTTTGGCATCTTCATGTTTTTGTCTTTTTTCCACTTTTTGCTCTTTACTTTCTACCGGCAAGACAAAGCCACTTTGTGGTTTTGCTTGATTTGTTTGAGCGCAAGTGTCTATATGGAGTTCTTTGCTTTGCACAACCTGGAATATCTGATAGCAGATATTCCCCTGGAATGGAGCATCCGAGGCGTCCGGATCGGACTCTATGGAATCATCCCCTTTGTTTTCTGGTATGCCTATTCTCTAGCAAACCACTTGATCCCGATTAATTTGGTACGCAGTATCAGCCTAGTTTGTGGAGCTCTGGCAGCCTCGGTTCTCTTGCCAGCAAGGCTCCATACTTCGTTGATTAATGTCTGGTATTTGCTAGCTTTCATTAGCGTGACATATAATTTTTACATTATTTTAAAACATTATAAAAATAGAGATCTCGCACCTTATCTTTACAGTACGCTGGTTTTTTCACTGGCCATCCTGAATGATATTCTGAATGCCCTCGGCTGGCTCACAACAGGATTTTATGCCCGTTATGGCGTGATTGCATTCTGTATCACTCAGTCCGGTTTTTTGGCCTGGCGCTTACAAAAAAACTATAAACAAGTGATCGACTTTCAGGACAAGCTACAAACAATCAACCATAGCCTAGAACAAAAGGTGGACTCCAGGACCCAGGAGATTCAACAAAAAAATGAACAACTCAACCAACTTTTGAGTTTCAAAGAAGAAATGGTCGAGATGCTGGTACACGATATCAAAACCCCTCTGAACCTCTTGCTTGATTTACCAGCACAAGCGGCAAATGACGCCTCAGATGCAAACCCCAAGTCGATTGAAATGGCCAGCCAAAGAGTCAAAAACCTGTTAGAGCAAATCATGAGTCTCAATAAAAACGAGCAGCCTGATTTGCAATTGATTTTAAACAAACACAATCTGTCGCATTTGTCGCAACGGGTGATTCAGGTCTTGCAACCCTGGGCTCTGAGCAAAGAAATTCAGCTGACCAATTTGATACCAACAGATACCTGGGTCAAAATCGATCAGCTCCTGATTGAGCGTGTCTTACATAATGTTTTAGATAACTCACTTAAACATTCACCCATTGGCGGTGAAATCAAACTGTCTGGTTATGCTTTTGGTCCGATGTTTATTTTAGACATACTCGACAATGGACCCGGCATGAGCGAAGAAGTCATACATCACGCCCTCGAAAAATACCAGAGTTTTTCACAAGGTGAGACCCAACGCTCCAGCGGCTTGGGACTCTATTTTTGTGAGCAAGTTGTTCTGGCCCATGGCGGGGAAATCAATCTTTCAAGTGGCCCCATGACAGGAACCCTGGTTCGGATAACTTTACCCTTGAACCCATTTACCCGAGCGCTCAGTTTTGATTTTCAAACTGAGCAACAACTTCGCTTATCACCATATATGACAGATTTGCGCGCGTTAAAAACCTATCAGGTGACCCAATTAAGACCGGTTCTCAACGAACTAAAAAAAATAAAAGACCCATTGATTCAGGCCTGGCTACAGGCACTGAACGCAAGCATAGAGGATGTAAATGAAGCAAGCTATCGAAAACTTATTGATCAAGTCAAGCCAGATTCTGATCGTTGAAGATGACCGACAGCAATTGGTACAAATGGTGGGCTGGTTAGCTGAACGTGAAGGATGTATCTTTCAGGCACGTAGCGCAGAACAGGCGCAGGCCATTTTAGCTGAGCAATGGGTAGATGCTGTCATAACAGACTGGCAATTGCCAGAACGTTCTGGACTGGACTTGATACAAGACATGCGTGCGACCGGGTTTAAAGGCCCACTATTAATTTGTACGGGTATGATGCTCTCCCCTGAACATTTAAAAGCCGCCTTTGAAGCCGGAGTCGACGACTATTTGCGTAAACCCTTAAACAAAATTGAATTTAATACGCGCCTTGAGAATTGCATGCAGCTCTATGCCCATCGGCAAATTTTAGGCATGTACGCCCACAGCCAATCTCGCTTTATTCAGTTTCTGTCATACCAATTGGGGGAAGGCTTAGAGCAAATCAGTCAAACTCAGGCAATTATTAAACAGCAGGAAGCACTCAGCACAGAGCAAAAATCAGTGCATTCACTGACGGCTGATCTCAAAGTTCAATTTAATAAGTTAATGGATTGGGCCCGTTTTCGTTTTGCCCTGCATCATGTTCAGTTTAGTCGCATTGAGGTCAAAGACTTGCTTAAAAGTATGGAAGATAGTCTGGAAAAAAATAGCCACCGGTTGATGATTCGCGGGGGCAAAGATCTGTTTATCAATTCTGACTCGTAGCTTTTGCAACGGGTATTGTGGCAATTATTAGTCAATGCCTTTGCCAATAGCACCGGCAAGGTTCTGCTGCAGGTCGAAGATCGTGAGCAACATCATCGTTTTATCGTGAAAGACAGTGGTGAAAACTTGTATGAAGGGCAAGTAGAAACCATTTTAGACGCTCAAGATATTGGTCTTGGTTTGCATATTTGCCAGGATCTGCTGGGTATTTTGGGCTCTCAATTGCAAGTGCAAAAAGGCCGTAAGGGCGACACCCAATTTTATTTTGAATTGGCCTCAGCATGAGCAAAGAAATGGTGTTAATCTGGGAAAAAAACGTCTTGCAAGCCAAGTATCTAGCTGAACTGTTTCGACAAGCCGGTTTCAACTCCACACGGGTCACAGGCTATCTCGACATGCGTAAAGCATTAGGCAATCGCTTACACCAGCGCACCCTGGTGGTGATGGGTCTCAATAAAGACAGTCAGCTTAAGCACTTTAATAGTTTACATCGTCTGGCTCCGTTGGCTTGCATTTTGGTGATATCATCAAATCAAGATTTGCAACGCAGTCTGGACTGTTATCAGGCAGGTGCAGACGCTTATATAATGCGTCCGATTCAGCCGGATCTGCTGATGTCGCAGTGTCGGTCGCTTCTGGCACAAATCAAGCGGGTTAGCAAGTATCATGCTTTTCAATCTCAGGCCCAAATCAGAGATTTTGGCCCGATTCAGCTCGACTTTGATCGCAATTTTCTGATACTCAATGGGCAAGAAGCGGGCTTAACCCGGCGAGAGTTTGGCCTGCTGCATTACTTATGCCAGCACACAGGTCAAGTTTTAAGTCGGGAACGCTTATATGACTTATTTTGGCCTGCTCAAACCGATCCCCGTTCTCGGCGACTCGATAATCTTGTGCTCAAGCTACGGCAGTATTTAGCCAGCTGTGAACAGATACAGATTATCGCTCAGTATGGTCAAGGTTTTATGCTACAGATTGATTGATCTATATAACCAGTGCCAGAATCTAAGTTTTTAGCATCAAATTGTCTATTAATTGTTGCTATAGAAAATATAAGCTCTAATTTTTACTTTTCTATTGCTTGACTTTGCTTTAAAAGTTAAGTTGAGCTAACTAATCAGAAACTGAGAGTATATTTTGAAACATTCACTCAAATTAGCAGTCAGCTTGTTGCTCTTGACTGCTTGCCAGGCCGAACAACCCACCAGTAGCCAAACTTCTCCCCTCGCCCAGAGCCTGAAGGTTATCTCCGAAAGCTCAGCAATTACAGCGCGCCAAAGCTACCCGGCGATCGAAAAACACGATGCCAATGGACAGGTGCAAATCAAAGGTCAAACACTCACCCTTAGCTTAGAGCTCTACCCCAAAGCCAGTGATTCAGACTTTCAGACCCAATTGCTCGATCTCAGCACCGCCACCAAACTCCAGGCCACAGTGACCGACTCTCATGGCAAGACCTATACGGCTACTGGCGCTGATGGCAATGGGGCGGTAAACTACACTGGTGGCACGATCACCCTGACCTTTAGCAATGTCGTACCTGACCCGCTCCTGATTGTCGAAGTCGCAGCCAAAACCGGCACGACAACTATCCCCCAGGCTGACCTGGCCACTGCACTAAGCCACACCAGCAGCACCAGCCCGGTCAGCACCACCATCAATTTTCAGACGACGGTAGCTGCCAAAGCCCTCAAAGCGATGCTGCCTGCCAATGCAGCCCGTGCCCGTGCGATCAGTCTGACAGATTTAGAAACCTTTACAGCCAGTGTCACCGGGCTGACAGGTACTGCACCGAATTTTACCTATCCGCAAAAACACCCCACGCTGGTCAATCTCTCGCAATTGACAACAGATCTGCTCACCCAGGCGCCCACAGCCCTCACTGCTGCTAACTATCGGCAAAATGGAGCGACGGTCAATGTCATGATATCTGGCCTGAACGGGGCTGATAAAGTGCAAGTACAGCTCACCGATGCCGCTTCTGCGGTGCAAACCAATAAAGGCAATGGCAGCTTTAGTATTACAGGGGTAACTCCAGGTACCGGACTCAAGGCTCTGGTCACCCCTTTTGGCACACCTTCCCAGACCTATAATTATGCACTTAACCCCACAACCCTGCCCCTGAGCGAAGGCGCAAGCACCAATCTCACGATCACAGCGTCGCCCACACTGAGTATTTCAGGGTTCACCCCTGCCAGTGGCAGAGCAGGGGACACGGTGACGATCAATGGTGCTGGCTTTGCGGGAACGACTGCGGTCAGCTTTAACGGTGTGGCTGCTGCCAGTTTTAATGAGGTCAGTGATAATCAGCTCACAGCCGTGATACCCGAAGCAGCGACCGATGGCCCCATAACCGTGATCAATGGTGGCAGCGTGGATAGTGCTGCTTTTAATGTGATTCGTCGCATCTATGTCAACGATGATGCCGGAGGCACCAACAACGGCAGCACCTGGGCCAATGCCTATACCAGTTTACAAACAGCTTTAACAGCAGCCGGAGCGCAAGACGAAATCTGGGTAGCGGCAGGCAAATATACCCCCCATGCCAGCGATAGAGATGTTTCGTTTCAGCTCAAGAGCAATGTCAATATCTATGGTGGCTTTGCAGGCACAGAGACAATGCTTGCTGCTCGTACAGCCAGTTTGACAGATTTTGTCACTATTTTATCTGGCGATCTGAGTGGTAATGACAATTACACGACCCCTGGAGCGACGCTTGATGAAAACACCAAAACCATTGTAAGAGGTGCCAATGCAACCACTTTAGAAGGTGTTACTGTTCAGGGAGCTAAAGGAGCCGTTAACGGCGGCGGGATGTATAACGCTTCATCCTCTCCCACGCTGACCAACGTGACTTTCTC
>JBBKWI010000188.1:0-14624 GCA_037968875.1 Candidatus Sericytochromatia bacterium
CGAGAGCGTCAAGTGCTTGTCTTTTTTCTTTCGAAGCTGGACTTTAACTTGGCTGAAACCCGCTTGAAGCGTTTGTTTCGGCTGCTCTCTGTCTTGAGCGTGAATTCATAATAACGGATTCCGACCCACAACGTCAACAGATACCCATAGTTTTTTCTTAGCTTTTTCTTAACCACGCTTGTAAAGAAAGCCTCAGGCTAGTTATAATCAGGTTTAAGCCTAAAGAGAAAAGAACAAATAAAAGTGTCTCAGCAACGCTATCCCTATCAGATCCAATCTAAACAGCAAATTCAATTATTTAAAGCACTGGCAACATACCCAGCCTTAATTTTGCGTCCAAGCACGCCCCCACTGGCTTTTGAGTTAATGGGGGAACTTAGCTTAAAAGCAGGCCATGACTCGGATCGCATCTTAATTTCTGCTGCTGGAATCCAACAAACCCTTTCATTAGAATGGTCAGAGCTTCGCCAGGCCAAGCTGACGAGCAATTTCAAGACTCTGGAGCTATCAGACGGAGTCAAAACCATGCTTAAGATTCAAAACCCGACGGGTACACTCTCTCAATTAGATAGCATGATGGGCTTACTCCAAGATCTACCGCGCTTACCTGAGACACAAGTCACTCTGCCTTTAACTCAGGGTTGGCAGTTAACAGATGTGAAGCCCGAAGATCGCTCAGCCTATATTTACTTTCTCAACGACCCTTTGATTTATCAGCACACCATGAACATCCCGTTCCCTTATACAGAACAAGATGCCGATTACTGGCTCTCGCTGCTGGATTATAAGATTTGTCGCTTTGGGCGCTCGATTAATTTAGCGATTCGCAATCCAGACAGCCAACTCTGTGGCAGCATTGGTCTACAAATTTCGCCAGACTCACAAGACATGCCCTTTAAAGCCGAAATCGGTTATTGGCTAGCTCAGGCTTATTGGGGCCAAGGAATCATGAGCCAGGCTGTGCAGGCCTTTTGCCAGTGGGCTTTTGAAACCTTTGGGTTTCAACGCATGACAGCCCAGGTCTTTACTGACAATTTGGCTTCAGAGAAAGTCTTATTAAAAACAGGCTTTGTACTTGAAGGTCGTATGACCCAGTACTATCTTAAGGATGATGTTCTCTATGATGGCAAACTCTACGCCCTCACTCCTCTGAATAAAGACACCAAAAGACCCTTGCTTAAAAGATAAGCAAGGGTCAGAAATTAACTAAAGTTGGTCTTAGAGGCCGCGGTTTAAGCTAAAGCTTAAGCCCACCAGAGGCTCAAGCACTGTCTCCCCATTGGCATCCGTTAAGGTTAAAGTCATACTATTGGCACCTGAAAGCTTCACATCAAAGGAAACATCAGCGCTACCAGCAGCACTCCCTTTCAGGGCCAGATTATTGGGTTGAGACGCAGAGACTTCATAGGTGCCTTTGGCAGAGTAAGACTTACCATCTAAGCTGGCAGTTCCGTTGATGCTACCGCCGCCACCATCTCTCACTTTGATTTTGATTTTTTTGCCCAGTAAATCAGCAAACCAGTTGCCTACAAACAGGTTGATGGTAGAGATCGAGCCCACTTCTTTTAAGAGCTCGTCGCGCTCATTGCCTGTTTGGGTTTGCTTCTGAGGAGCGTCAAACTGTCCTTGAGTTAAATCAAAGACTTCTATACTGCCATCGGGGCTCAAGACTTCAAGTTTTTGTTCTGCAGTGGTACGAAAGACGGGCTTGTCTTTATCAAGAGTGCCGTCAGCAGCAGCGACGCCACCCACCAGGGTGCCATCAGCCTGAACTGTTAAACGTAGATTTTGCTTTTTGCCCGCTCCTGTTTGATTGGCATTAGCCGAAAAACTAAAGGTTTTGCTTTGATCGCCATCAAGATAAGTCACAGTGACTTTGCCAATAGCTCCCAGACGACTCAGGATCCGAAAAACACCGACATTTATGTTCCCGTTTTGATCCAGTACATATTGAACTTGTAGATCGCCGCCACTTTGCTGGGTTGCAAAATCGCCTTTGACAATTTGAATTTCTGATGAGGACACCGTTTTGCCATCAATTTGAATCGATTGAATCCGCTCCGGTGTGATCGGGTTTTCAACTCCATCCGATTTCTGGGTCAGAATAAAGTCAGTTTCTAAAACAGCAGTTTGCTGATTATCTGGTGTATTCACTGTGTTGGGTGCTGCTGCTTGCTTGGGGGTGGGCGCACATGCACTCAGAGCAAACACAGACACCATCAGGGTCAGTGATAATTTTTGAACAGGTGAAAATAGTTTCATATAGATATAGGAGATCTCCTCTAGAATTAAATCAATAAGGCCTATCATACCGGATCTAGTCTTTTAAAATCTAGTTCTAAAAGACATTTTTGTGAACGAGAGCCCAATCGTATTATCCACTAGAATTGAAACCTCAATTAATTTAAAGCTTTTCCTTTAAGGTATTTATTCCTGTAGAATCACCCGTCAAGGGCTTGCCACTTAAGATCGGAACCAGAGGTCCTGTGTACCAGTCTTCGTTTAACTCGTTGTCCACGTGAAGCACTTCAAGCTCACCCTCAACAAAATCAAGTTTGACTATATCGCCAGGTTTTGGCAACGTCCCGTTTTCAACATGTAACTCATCTGCAAAAGCAATATAGGTTTCACCTTTGCCATTTCTGACGACCACTTCATCTAAATCATTATTTTCTGTTGCAGCCTTGATTTCTGACAATTTCAGATCCGGCTTCAGCTTGGCATGCTGGATTTCTACCGGCTTGGCAAAGATACCTTGCGTACCCTGAAGTTTAAGATTGCCCATTATTATTTCACCTTAATATTTTACTAACTTGTTTAAATCATAATCGCATGACTTAAAAACTGACTGACACCCTAAGTTTCAATGAAACTCAATCTATCTTAAAGCTTAGTTCAGAGTCCTTTAAGTCATCGCCCTAGTCACGAGCTTCGCGCTGCACATCCGTATCTTCAGGATGTGCGTTAACTATTTTAGAAGCATAGCGAATCGCAAATACAATATCATCTTCCGTGATCTGTGGGTACTTGCGTGCTATTTCGTGAATCGTTTTCTTTTCAGCGAGAGCCTCTAAAATGAGCTCTATAGAAATCCTCAAGCCACCAAGATAAGGCTTACCATGCAAAAAATTGGGATCAGATATCACGCGTCTCATCTAGAATCTCTCTTTTCTTTTGAGCTATACTTAATTATGGAATGTGTTAATTCCCAATCTGTTCTTTTAGCATATCATTAGCAAAGGTCGTAGAGGCATGTATTTTCAGACTGTCAAACAAGAGCTAGGCCCTTTACTTTGCAAAGGATCGGCTTACGAGCGCGGGCACTGTCAGGGTGAAGCAAACGCCAGGCAATTGAGCCTCTGTTTTAATGCCTTCTACTATTCAGAAATTTTTGATTTTTTGCGACCTAAAAATTGGCCGCGTGCCTGGGGGATTCGCCAATTGCGACGACAGGCTCAGAGCCGTTTGGGCAAAGCACTCAAACGCCAGGCTCCGGAGCATTGGCAGTTTTTACAAGGACTCGCCCAGGGAGCAAACTGTGCTTTAAGTGACCTTCTCGTTTTAGCGAGTGCTGAAAGCTGGCTGTCTCAAACACAACTATCTCTAGGTTCTGGCTCTGCCTTATTCATACCGGCCCGCTTTTCGGCGACAGAAGAACCGATTCTACTCAAAAATTTGGATCTTCCCTTTTTTCTTAAAGGCTTTCAAGTTATTAGACAAAGCCAACCTGATCAAGGACTACGCTCGCTTGACTTAGCACTGCTCAGTAGTTCTGGAGCGCATACAGGTATGAATGAAGCAGGCGTCGCTTTAAGTTATAATTATGCCTATAACCCAAGTCGCTCTAAGAACAGCATTCCGATTGCCATCAAAATTCAGCAAGCCTTACAAAACTGCGAAAGCTCAGCAGAAGTACAGCAATTTTTTGAGCAAGGTCTACAAGAGGGTGGAGCGATCATTGGAGTTGTTGATCGTCAAGGAGATATCCGTTTAATCGAAGTCAGCTCCCAACATGTAGAGAGTAAAGTGTTTAAAGATAAAATTTTGATTACGACTAACCATTTTCAGAGCCTGGTTTTGAGCTCACAAGATGTCCCCGCAAATGCCTATTATAGTTTCCAGAAAGGCCTGAACAACTTGACGGGCAAGCGTATTCTGGAATCTTCAGAATTACGCTTTGATAGGCTTTATCAACTTACAGGTACTCAAATGCAGTTTCACCCTGAGGAAGTACTGACTTATGCCCAGGATCATGGCAGCAGCCAAACACCATCAGATAATAGCCTCTGTCGTCATGGAGAGCACTTTGAGACCAGTTCCTCCGTACTCTTACGCCCCCAAAGCAGAAGCTTGGCCTATGCAGCAGGCTCTCCTTGCCAAACGGCTTTTATAGACTACCAATGGCTATAATCACTCCCGTCTATGGTTTTCATCCAGCTCCGATCTGGGCGCCACTGGCTTTAAGCATGATGGCAGCTCAAGTGGAAGCCCATTTGCCTGCATACCAAATGATCTACCCCTTCCCTGAAAACTGGGAACAATTTGAGGATTTACTCACCCAGCACGGCAGCGGTGTCTTGCTTTGCTCAAACTATATGTGGACCCGCGAAGCAAATTTGCTAGCTTCCGCCAAAGCCAAAGCCAAATACCCGGACCTGATCGTCATTCATGGCGGTCCTGACACTCCCGGCTATCCGGCCTCGTGTCAGACTTTTTTAGAAGCCCACCCTTATATTGACTTTGCTGTCCAGGGCGAAGGTGAGCAAACCTTACGGGAATTACTCCAAATGCTGAGCACCGATCCCGATCGGATCGGTGAGGTCCCTGGATTGAGCTATCTCAAGGCAGGAAAACTACACCAAAGCCCTCCCCGAGCCCGTAGTGCTGACGCCAATTTATTTCCTTCACCTGTACTGAGCGGAGTCTATGACAAGCTCAATTGGCAAGCCTGGAATGCCATGCCCCTGGAAACCAATCGAGGCTGCCCCTATGGTTGTACTTTTTGCGATTGGGGCTCCGCCACCATGCAAAAAATCCGCCTCTTTGATATGGAGCGGATTCAAGCTGAAATTGAATGGATGGCTCAACGTAAAATTCCTAAGCTCTGGATCTCAGACAGTAATTTTGGAATCTTTAAACGTGATTTGGAAATCACTCAGTTTATCTGTGACACCAAAGAAAAATATGGCTATCCCAAATTGGTGATCAGTAATTACGCCAAAAACACCAAGCAGCATTTAGTCGATATTATCGAATTGCTGGTCGATCACGGCTTAGTCGGCACAGGTATTGTCTCCTTGCAAACCCGCGATGCAGACACATTAAAAGCCGTTCGTCGTAGCAATATTAAAACCAAAGAATACGATCTCTTACGTGAAACATTTGAGAAGCGTAAATTGCCGATGAGCACACAACTAATGATTGGCTTGCCCGGCTCCAGCCGCGAATCCTTTAAAGCTGATCTGCGTTATTTTTTCAATCAAACCATTGATGTTCAAATTTTCCGCACCGTGGTTTTACCCAATAGCCCAATGGCCAACCCGGACTATATCGCAGAACATGGTCTGGTCGCAGATCAGACGGGCATGTTGATAGCAACACAACTTTTATCTGTTGACGAACTGAACCATATGGAGCAATTGGCTCGGCTTTATCGCTGTGCTCATACCTTTGGGATGTTTCGCTATTGGCTGTCTTATCTGCAATGGGAATACGGAATCGATCCTGTCGACTTTCTGGATCAACTGACCCTGGATGCTCCCAATCATCCTGATCCCTGGATTGCTGAGCTTTATGATCAGGAATCACCCCCTCACGATATTCTGACGTCGGTACCGAGCCTACGTGAACGGCTACGCCAAAATGGCCAGTGGCATTTATTCTACGCTGCTTTAAAAACTTATACTTTTGAGAAGCACCCCGAAGTCGAAGACAACGCTGCTTTTCAGGTGATGCAGCGTGTGCAAATTGCGGTGATGCCCAATAGCCAAGAGCAGTTCCCACTGAATTTGAATCTAGATCATGATTTTGCCCGCTATTATCTGCACAATACCCATCAACCCGAGCAAATCTTAACCCTTACCAGCTTTGAGAAAGCTCTCTTGCTGGTTGAAGATCCCCTTAATGTCTCTGGAGAAAGCCTGTTTGCTCATATGAAACGGCGTTCACGGCCAATGATCATTTGGGAGCTCATCTCCCCCATGAGCGCAGAAGGGACCGAAGCCAGTCTCTATCTGGTTCAAATTCTAGCCGAGCAAAGTTTGGAAAAAGCCAAAGCCGCCAATCCAGAATCGGTCAAAAATGCCTAAGAGGCAATGGCACTCAAGATTTCATAGCTTCGTCCCCGCGAGCAAACACAAACAGCACCAGCCTGATCTGTACGCCAAACGCGCGTGCCAGACTCCTGGTAACGCCGAATCACAGCTGGAGCGGGATGTCTAAAGCGATTGCGTTCACCGACTGAAACAATCGCTTCACGTGGCTGAACTGCATGCATAAAAGCCAGTCCTGAAGAAGTTTTACTGCCATGATGAGGAACTTTGAGCACAGTGGCTTGCGGCTGAAAACCCGGCTGAGCCAATAGAGCCTGCTCACCCTCAGCTTCAATATCACCAGCGAATAAAAATCGGACTTCCTGATGAATCAACTGGATCACTAAAGAACGATTATTCAAATCATGGCTGGCCTGGCTCACGATGTCTTCGTCGTCGCTGTGCAAAGCCTGCCAAAAAACCAAACGGGTTTGGGAATTGAGTGCTAAGAGACTACCGTTAGCAGGCGCAATCACTTGCGTCCCATGCTGAGTTAATCGCTTGAGAAGCCCCTGATACTGGGAACTATCCCCCTGATCTGGCGCTGCCACAAATTGCCTAATAGGAACCGCCTCTGCAATTGAGAAAAAGCCGCCATAATGATCCAGATGCGCATGCGATAAAATAGCCAGATCAATTTGCTTGATCCCAGCCTGTTGTAAAAAGGGCAGGATTGCACGTTTACCTGCATCATCAAACTCACCATTTGCTTTTTTCCAGCGTGGGCCAGCATCAATTAAAATCACCTGATCTGGCGTTTGAATCAAGGTCGCGTCGCCCTGGCCCACAGACAGATATGTCACTTTCACAGGGCAGGCCCGCTGAAATTGAAGTCCGGCACTCAAGACCGGTGCACTCAGCAGCAAAGCCAATATCAACTGTGGACGATACATACATTTAGCGAAGCTCAGGGCCAGGATCAGATAAGCTAGCACCAAAAAACTCAAATCGATCGGGCGAAAGCTCCAGAGCGGTTGTGGCAATTGTACTAATAATTGACCTAGACTTAAAAAACAGCTCGCCACCCAACCTGCTGGAATCAAAATCAAACCTTGCATAAATGAGCTTAGAGCACCAGCCAGCGCAGCAGCCAAAGCCAACCAGGTCAATAGAGTTGTAAACAAACCGGCCACTAAGTTGGCGGGTAAAAACAACCAGGAAAACTGACCAAAGAAATAAAACTGCAGGGGCAATACCCATAATTGGGCTGCCAGCAGCGGGCCCAGTGCCCCTGACAAAAATAACGGCAAGCCACTCAGACGGGTTTGCAAAACCTGGGCCGAGATAATCAAGCCCAGCGTGGCCAAACATGAGAAAGCAAAACCCAGATCAAAAATATACTGCGGTTGCCAAAGCAAAATCAGTAAAGCAGCGAGGACTAAAGCGGGTAAAGCTGACAATTTACGAAAACAAGCATAACCTAGTAAAAATAAAGTCGCGACCATCGCTGCGCGCAAGACTGAAGCAGGCGCGCCGGTCAGAGCCACAAAACACCAGACCGAAAGGGCAGCCAAAATTGCTGTAAACCAACGGGGACAACCACATTTTTGAAATACCCATAAGATAGCTAACATCACTAATTGCACCTGAAAACCGGAGACTGCGAGCACATGCTGAAGTCCCAGGTTTTGAAAATTGAGTTTGACTTCGGAGGGCACAGGTGAGACCCCTTCTCCCAAGATCAAACTCCCCAGTACCCGCGCCTGGGCCGGTGCCAAATGGGAGTCAAAACCTGCCAAAAGAAATTGCCGCACACGGGGCAGCCAAGTTTGACTCCCCTGGGCTTGACTCAGGAGCTTAAAGTCACGCGCATAGAGCTGCGTAAAAACGCCCTGACGTGCCAAATAATCGCGATAAGAAAAGCGCTCAAAATTCTGAGCCTGAGATGGGGCTTGTAAACGACCAGCGACTTGAATCCGATCGCCAACATGCAGCTGACCCAGTGGAACTTGCTTGAGGCCAAGTCGAATCTTGCCACTGAGCAAATGCAGCTGCTGATTTTGACTGAGCTCTTCGGCTAGCAAGGTCAACTTGACCTGCTGCTCTTGCCATTGCATTTCTTGAATCCGGCCCGATAAAACGACCGATTGCCCAATAAAGTGACTGGGGTCATCCACAGCAGGCGCCGGTTGACGCAAGGGAGTCCAGACGACTCCCAGCAAGACAGCCAGACTCAAACCAGCGAGCATCAATCCATAAGGTTGCTGACGAGCGTAAGTATAACGCCACAGGCCCAGAGCAATCAAGGCTACAAAGATCCACCAGCAAGGCCATAAAGACGAGGAGAGCAAAATACCCAGAGCATAAGCCAGGGTCATTAAATAGAGAGGATTCATAAGGACAATTGTCCTTTCATTTTGGCGAAGGTTTTGGGGCCAATTCCTTTGACCTGAAGCATGTCTTCAAGTCTCTGAAAGGGATGCGCCTGTCGGTAATCTAAAATGCGTTTAGCCAATGCCGGTCCGATGCCAGGCAATTGGGTCAGTTCGTTAAGGCCCGCTGTGCGAATCTGAATTTTTTTTGTTGGCTGGGTTTTGGAGCTAGACTGAGCCTTGCCTTTGGGAGGTTTTATAGCAACTGTTGTCTTTGCCTGAACATGTACAACTTCTCCAGGCTCAATCCGCCGAAGCAAATCTGCTGGTGACAAATCCGCACTCGGGCTTAATCCCATTGCCAGGCTGATTAAATCATCCAGACGTGAGCCCAACGGGAGTTCATATAGACCAGGTTTGTTAACAGCGCCCGTGATTAAGACTTGTGTCAGCGGCTGAGTAACTGTGCTCGGGGCTGTTTCTGACTTGGCATGGGCTTCGGCAATCAAGAGCGGTTTCGGGGAATATAAATATTCCAGCCCCAGTCCCAAACTGGTAAATAAAGCAGAAAAACTCAGGGTCATACAAATAAAGCGTGTGTACATAATGGGCCTCCAGGAATGAATCTCTATATCAGGTTTAACATGCTCTTAGCAAAACCTTAATTCACACCTTATTAACAGCAACGGATTTTCAAACAGAAAAAAGCCCTCCTTTATTTCAAAAGGAGGGCTTTAACACTCAGCAATCTCTGCTAAGTCAATTTATAACTTACTACTCAGCTGATCTGAGCTGACTGGGAGGCATAGTCAACACCTGACCTGGATAAATCCAGTGGGTATTGCTGGTGCCAATCACGTCATGATTAACCTTGGCAATTTCAGGCCAACGCTTCCAGGATCCCAACTCAGTTTGGGCAATTGAAGAGAGGGTATCTCCCCGTTTGACTGTATACAAAATTTTGCTTACAGCCCCATCACCAATGCTTGAAACTGGTTTAGCTGGTGTGGTAGCAACTGGAGCCTGAACGGGTGCTGGCTGTGCAGGTGCCGGTTGAGTCGGTTGAACTGGCGCCGGTTGTGCCGGAGTTGGTTTAACCGGTGCTGGTTGGCTACCAGGCCCTTCGATCACAACGGGATTGTGACTATTGCCAACCCCTGGAATGATATAAAGGTTGTCATCATCCGACAGCGGCGGTGCCACTGGCGGCGCTACTGGAGGCTGAGCAGGGGCTGGTGTCGGGGGCTGGGCCGGAGGCTTTTGTGCAACAGGCGCAGGTTTGGGCTCATTTGGAATCACAACAAGGTCATCCGCAGGTGCTGGTTTCACCGGAGGCTGAGGAGCGACAGGTGGCTTAGCAGGAGGCTCTTGTGCCACTGGCGGCTTAGCGGGTGTCGGCTCGGCTGGCTTGGGAGCAACTGGTTCAGCTGGTTTGGCTGGCTGTTGAATGCCTTTACCACTCAAGATACGTGCCCGTAACGATTCCGCGTCTGTCAATTTCTGACGGGCGCTATCCAATTGCTGGCGTGCATTTTGCATGGTGTCCTGAGCAGAACTTAAATTGGTATTGCGCTCATGCAGCTCAGATAAGCTATTGCCAATACCCATAAAGCTCAAGGGGCCTTGCTTAGAAGAAATATTCTCTTTGGCTTTGTCGAGGGTCTTGGTGGATTCACTAATTTCTAAATCTACACCCCGAATCACCCGTTTAAGCTCAGTCGCTCGTGGCGATGAGGCTTGCAGTCCAGAGAGCTCTGCCTGATAGCTGGCTTTATCTGTTTTGAGTTCTGCCACACCTGTTTCCAGGTCAGAAACACGTGACTGATACTCAGCCAGATCTTTGGGTGAATCGTTGCCGAGGAAGTCAACCAGACGCTGTCTTAAATACTGGGCGTTATCCACTTTATCTTCGGCTTTTTTAAAGCCTTTTTCAGCTTGCTTGACTTCTTTTTTGGCATCTTCAACGGCCACTTCAGCTTCTTTTAAGGGAAACTTGGCTGCATCGGCGTCAAAGAAAACCACACCTTGAGAAGGCAATTGACCCGAACGTGTTTCTAAAACAAAACCCGTTTCAATATGCTTTTGGTTGATTCCGTCTTTTTTGGCTAAACCCAATTCGGGATCGCTCAGATCAAAGCTTGCCCCTTTCAGTTCAGCAGCATTGGTAGCTGTAGACTGAATAAAAGCACCGACTTCTTCAAAAGAAAGCTTGCGATCATTACCTTTGACAAAATCTTTGATTCCCTTTTGAGAGAAATCTTCTAGATATTGCCCTCCAATATGGAAAGAAATATCATTTTTCTTAAACGGACTGGCAGTTGGATGATTTAAAACAAAATCAGCCACCTGTCCCTGAACAGGATTAAACCTGACATTTTGAGAATTCATCGCATTTGGCATAACAGCGGAGCCACCTTTCATGAAGTTAAGTGTGGTTTAAAATAACATTATCTTTCTTATACCCAGTTTGGGATCAAATCATGCTATCTCTTGACTTTTTTTTGACAATTTTGATCCTTTTTCAGGATCAAAATCTTATTAAAATATGACTTAAACAGCAAGCCTTGTGACAAAAAGAACTTGCTCTTTTCCTATTTTCGCATATTATAGAGTATGCATTCAAACCTAAATTACCGTATGCACTAAATAAGATACTTAAACAAGGAGACGCAATTTATGCTTAAGCGTATTTCTGCTGTTATGGTTATGTTGACCATGGTTTTTGCATTCCAGAGTTCTGTCTGGGCTGCAGCTATCCATGCTGATGATATGGCTCCACAACAAACTGACGTTATCAAACTGGCTGAGAACCCTCAGCTGGCAGCTATCAATCAAGATATTCAGCTGCTCACCGCCACCGGTTTTGGTGGTATGAAAATCGAGCCCTGGTTCTGGGCTCTCTCTATCGTGATTCCTGGCCTGGGCCAGTTCTTGATGGGTGATATTGTCAAAGGCCTGCTGTTTTTCTTCGGCCCAACTTTGCTAGTCATTGCTGGCGGCATTATTGGACCGATCTTAATCAGCGGCGCCGTCGCTAGCGGCAACGCTGCCGCAGCTGCGGGTACCGCAGGCCTAGTCGGTCTGGTATTAAGCCTGGGTGCTTTGGCGATCTACATCTGGAACGTCGTTGATGCTTATTTCATGAATCAGGGTAAATCCGGAATGTCTTCAATTGACACCGAAAAAATGGCTGCTGATATTCAGAAAATGGTAACAGCCATGCAGAAAAATCAAGTGGTAGCAATGGGCAGCGGCGCTGGCCTCAGCCACCAATTGGCAACCTTCTAAATTACAGCTTAAACTGTAGCGAAAGCCGGGCAAATTGCCCGGCTTTTGTTTTGGAACTCCAAAACGGCTCTATAAACCTGCTCCCATTTTTGGTAGAATCGACTCATGACGCCACACACCCTGTATCAAGACGCTTGTGAACAGATCGCCGCCGGGAGCTATGATCAGGCTGTTGAGAGTCTCGAAGCTCTCTTGAAATTGCCTGACTTGGCTTCACAGCCCGAGAACTTCTTTTTAGATCTGGAGAATTTTCTGGCTCATTTTGATCCTGGGCAAAGTTCTGACTGGGTCAATACGCTTGTTGACTCCGCTCGCTTAAAACTGGCCCAAGTCTATTGGGATCTACAGCAAGGCGCTCAGGCACTCACAACCCTAGAGCCACTGATAAACAAAAAAAATCTCCGCCTCTACCAGCTCAAAGCACGTTGGTTGATTGAGCTAGGCCAGCTAGATGATGCAAACGAAACGCTCAATCAAATCTTAACCGAGGCTCCCAGCGATCTCGGTGCATATGAAGATCTGGCTCTGATTGCCAATCTCCAAAAACGCAGTTACAGAGTACTCGAAATCATTGAAACAGTCTTACCTGAGCCATTGAGCCCACGCTTATTCGAAGAACTCTTGTGGGCGGCAGCGCACAGTCCTGAAATAGCTATTCGCCCCTTGTTTATTGAGCTCTGTATTCAAAATATTCAGATTGAGACTTACCCTTTGCTGGTCGCACTTTTACAAACGCTCTACCAAGCCGAAGACTTTGAGCATGCAGCCTATTTGGGCTGGCACTTGTGGCAACAGTATACGGACCCTGAAATCATGAATATATTGGTGCTCAGCAGTCTCAAACAACACAAGCCCCGACTCGCATTGGAAGTCTTGCTACAGGCACCCACTGCATTTTTTGAGCAAGGAAGCCATTGGTATAAACTAGGGATCGCTTATCAGGCCTGGCAAATGCCTTATTTTGCTCGGGCTGCCTTTGCACAAGCAGAGCAGCTTAGTCCTGAACTCAGTACAGAAATCAACCAACTTCAACCACTGGTTTTGGGTCAAGATCCGGCGACCGAAGTCTTGAAAGCCATACTACTTGATCCCAAGTGGGCACAAAACCTTCGTCAAGCCCCCGAACAGGTCTTAGCAGAACTTGAAATCCCCTTGAGTTCAGCATTAAAGCAAGTCATTGAATCATTGCCGATAAAGGCAAGTGATTAGAATTAAAAATCATAGACTTGGCAAGCGAAACATCATGATATGATGTAAGCGATCGTAAATCAAAGGAGCACCTATCTTGAAACGCTTGTTAATTTTAGGACTGAGTTTACTGCTGGTTTTGAGTGGCTGCAGTAAAGATCCCGAAACCGCAGATTTAGAAAACTACGTTCAAGGCAGCTTGTTTAATATTCGCACCAATTTGCGTGCAGCCAACAGCCAATACGAACTCACCCGCAGCAAAAACGAACTGGCCCGAGCAGATATTATCCGCACCAAGGTCTTGTATCAATACGAGCGCTATTTGCAAGGACTCAAAGAGATCAAAACTGAGACAGCTTATGTCGAACGTATGAATGAAACAGGGATCGAACGGGCGACAAAAGCCGTTGAGGCTCTCGATAATTATCGCAAGGCCATGCTCAAGCGTGACTCTCACCTGACGATTCGCGCCCGCTCTGATGCAGAAAACGCCATGAATAATGTCGAAAAATGGCAAAGAGAGATCTGGGAAACGGCACACGCCAAAAATATAGATGTTCCGGCTGATAACGTTCGCTAATGAATGATGAGACACATTCATCAGCAGAATCTGCTGATGTCCCCCCCGGATTCGTTAATGAAGACGAAGAAATCATTGCCGATTTTATTGTCGAAGCCAATGAGTTTTTAGAACAGTTAGATCAAGATCTGGTCGAGCTCGAGCAAACGCCTGAAAACCTGGACTTGTTAGACAATATTTTTCGTGCTGTACACACGATCAAAGGCAATTCGTCGTTTTTGGGTTTCGATCAGCTGACCCGCTTTACCCACCAACTCGAAAACGTGCTCGATAAATTGCGCTCAGGCAAAATGGCTGTCACCGCCGAGATCATGGATCTGGTACTTGCGGGTATCGATAAATTGCGTGAATTTTTTGATGATTTACAAAATGAAGCCAATGTCGATATCGAAGCTGAAATGCAAAAACTAGGCCATGTTTTGACAGCCACTCAGGTGATCGCTCCTGCGGTAGCATCTGCAGCCACTGAAGTCGAAGACGACGGCGATGATATGGATGAGATCATCGATGATTTCATTATTGAGTCAAATGAATTATTAGAGCAACTCGATCGGGATCTCTTGCAATTGGAGCAAACCCCTGACGATCTCGATTTACTCAACGATATTTTCCGACCCGTACACACCATCAAAGGCAATTCGTCATTTTTGGGCTTCGACAAACTCACTCGCTTTACCCATCAACTTGAAAATGTACTCGATAAATTGCGTTCTGGCGATATGCAGCCCAGCGCTGAGATCATGGACTTAGTGATCGATGGGGTCGATAAAATCAAAGAGATTTTCACGGATCTACGCAATGAAGAACAAGTCGACACCCAGGTTATACTCGATCGCTTGCAAGTGGCTTTGAACGGAGGTGTAGCAGCTCCCTCCCCTGTCGCAGCACCTGCTGTAGTGACTTCGCCCAGCTTAGCGACAGATCCGCCCCCAGCGGCAGCCCCAC
>JBBKWI010000189.1:0-30103 GCA_037968875.1 Candidatus Sericytochromatia bacterium
CGATAGAGCTGATAATTTTTTAAATACGGATAGGTTGCCAGTAGCTGCTGATTTTTTGAAAGCGGACCTATCGGCAGCAAGTCAAATTGATTAGGAGCATGCCCCGCCTGGTCTTGCGAATAGCTCAGGGATTCCAAAACCAGCTTTAACTTAGCATCCTCTGACTCCGGCGGCTGCCAGGCCAGCAGATCTGAGCGTAACCAGATCACTTCTGCACTTAAAGGCTCAGCAGCCTGAGCATTTGCGGACAAAAATCCCAGACCAAAGCTCAAGACCGCAAATAGACAAATCACTAGACGTTGATGTGAAAGCATAGGGCAACCTGTTTTTAACTTAGCATACTAAAGTCAGCTCCACTCGGAAAGTCAGCACGCTCTAAAAACCAAAAATTACAGCAAAAGAGTGGTAAAAATTGGGCTGTACATGCCTATAATAAAAGAACTAGAGTCAATAAAGGAGTTCCCAGATGAAAGAAACTACTATAAACCAACGCTTTGGACTGGAAGTAGAAAGTGTTGAACAGGACAAGCTCGCTTCGCGGATTCGCCAAATCTCTCACCAGGGCCCGGCATTGGATAATCATACGGACTTACTCGCCAAAGCCCAGCGAGCGCTCGATACCCTGACCTACTTAGAAGATCAACTTCAAATGATCGAGCAAGATCCTGTCCGCCAGGCGGTTATTTTGCGTAGCCAAACGCCTCAAAAACAAGAGCAAAGTCTGAGCTATTACGAAGTTTGCTTGCAGCAAGACGGCAAAACTCAGATCCAGCATCCCGTTTATCATGCGCCTGAGACAGAGACCGTACTGGGTGATTTTGTCTTATCTGATCGTTTGTTAGAACGCTTAGGTCAAGACTTTGAAAATAAAATTGTTTAAAACTTAATATTCTTAACCATAAAGTCACATTGTGACTTTCATTGCCTTACAGATGCGTCAAAATGGTATCATCTTGTAAAACAGATCATGCCTAAACAATCTTTCTCTTGCATCAAAAAAAATCGCACATATACATAAATATGTGCGATTTTGCTTAAATAATGCATTTGTATACCTATCACAAAATATTTTATAGTAAAACTATGAATGAATTGTTGAAAGACAGGGAGGTAAGTCATGCACTTACAGTTTTCAGAAAATCAAATTAATCTGGAGGAAATGTTTTATTTTGGTGATTTTGGAGAATTGGTCGAAGGCGGATTTGAAAAACGTCGCAGAAGCACCAAATTCAAACAGGATCGAAATTTCTCAGCCCATAAAAAAGGCCATCAGTATCGCCGTAAAAAAGCAGAGCATTAAGCTCAGCCCCCCGATCTAAGTATCCCACCTTCATTTTCTCAAAGCACTCACATTTCATCATTCCATGCAACACATCAGGTATAGATACAAACCTCCCCGTTCTTCGGTAAGCGGACACATAAATCTCCAGCTTACATCAGAGCGGGGATATTCACTTTTAAAGCGACGTCCGGGCTTGATCCAGACTCGGAATTTGCATGCTCACACAATGCCAGGCACCGCCATCTCGAATCAAATTATCTGCTTGAATCCAAATCACCTGATAACCCGCATCCTGATAGAGTTTCTCAACTGCACTTTCTTGATTAGAAAGCAAATCACGATCACCGGAACGTGAGCGTCCGCCACGACCATACTTGGGTACAATCGCTGTGTTATTGATCAGTACCGAATTGGTGTAAGTGCGAAAGGTTTCAATCCCTTTATAGATCCCAGGAGTGGGCATCGGAATCCGTTGGATTTCAATTTCTGGGTCTAGTTTTTTTAATTGATAGGCCAAACTCTCCGTGGATTCTTGCCCAGCTTGATTAAAGCCCGTCGCTTGCTCATTCAAAAACTCGCGAACTTCAGTATAAGCCTCGCGCTGTTCCTCAGGCACTCTTTCCAGGCTGATTTCAGAGATTTCCCCAATGATTAAGACTTTGGCACTCAAGAACTTGGCCCAGATATCGATATGGCCAGTAGACTCATACGGCAAACGGGGCACAATCGTAAATTTTTGCTGCAGATGTTTCTCTAGTTCCTGCGTAATCTGCTCTGGGTCAGGCGTAATGCCCTGAGCTTCGACCCGTCGCAAGACTTCCTGAGAGACAAAACAATTCTGGCGCGTGCACATCACATTGCCACCTTCAAGCTCAACGTTGACTGGCAAATTTTGATAATTTTTTTTAGGGAAGAGTGATTGTAAGCCAAGCATCGAAGCGGTTTGGTTTAAAAAGAGATTGAGTTCAGGGCCGACCGCATCATCGACTTGACGCTCAGGATAATACTTAAAATCAAGCAAGCCAATATCAGTCGTATTTTGCGTCGAAAAAGAAAACAAAGGTGCCCAATCTCTGGCCCAGACCGTTTGGGTGGCAATCGGTAAGGCTTTCAGTCGAGTCATTTGCTCCGCCTGTAGACCAAAGCGCGTTTGCAAGACCCTTTGCGTATCATCCAAATTTTGCTGATCAAGGGTCAGCATCCAAACCTCTGTATTGAGTCCTAATACGGCCTTTAAAAACTCCTTGCCATTGGGGAAGGTCGCCAGGTGCTCTGACAAAACCACCCCCTGAACCGATTCATACTCAGGCGGTAAATAAAAAGATCTCTGACTGTTTGTCGGAATCGCCAGGTTCATAAATTGACAGGCAGAGAGTTGGGTTAGACACAGAGCGGTTAATAAGAGTGAAGGTTTCATATCCGGGGCCTTTCAGAGAGCCTAATCTATTATATTCTCTATCATGAAGTAAACTTGACAGTATGTCAAGATAAACCATTTTGATTTCAAACGATTCCCTCATCAATTCGATATAATGAAAAAAACCGAAACAAAAGGTGAGCCCATGTCACAAAATCAAATCCCCGAATTTTCAGCGCCCCTCTGGTTAAAAACGGGCCATCAACAGACCCTTTATGCAGCCATGATTTGGAGTCCAACTCTTTTGCGAGCTGACCAGCGAATCAAAATCCCGATTGAAGATGGCAATCATTTACTCTGTGATTGGAATCTGGCCGATCGCCAACCACAAAAAAAACTATTGATTCTGGTCCATGGTCTGGAAGGCTGCTCAGAAGCTAAATATATTCTTTCCAGTGCGCACAAAGCACTGGATCAGGGCATCGATACCCTGCGGGTCAATATTCGCTCCTGTGGGGGTTCGATCTATCTCAACCAAACCCTTTATCATGCGGGTCTATCTCAGGATCTGGCAGCAGTGATAGACTATGCCCAACAGCAACTTAAATATAGCCAAATTGTCTTGGCTGGATTTTCACTGGGTGGACATCAGGCGCTCAAATTAGCCAGTGAGTGGCAGCAGAGTCCAGACGGTGTCCTTAAAGGGGTTTGCGCGGTCAGCCCGCCCCTGGAGCTAGACAAAGCTTCCGTGTCATTAATGCGTTGGCAAAACCGAGTTTATGAGCGCTACTTTTATAAGAGCATGCGTCAAAATTTTCGACGTCGCCGACGCTGGTGGCCTGAAACTCCGCTTTCCACTCTGAATCAAGTCAAGCACCTGGTCGATTTTGATAATCTGATCACAGCCCCCAGTTTCGGTTTCCGTGATGCTGCCGATTATTACCAGCAAAGCTCCGTCTACTCTAAATTGGGTCAAATTCAGATTCCCACCCAGATCATTATTGCCATGGATGATCCGATCATCCCCTTTAGCTCTCACCAGCAAGCCATACAAAAATACCCCCAGATTCGCTGGCTAGTTACCAGAGAAGGGGGGCATGTTGCTTTTTGTAATCAGCGCCGTTTAGCGCAAAAGGACCGGGATCAATGGTGGGCAGGAAACCGCTTATTAGACTTTAGCCAATCAGTTCTGAAAGCTGCCAATTAAGCTCACGAACTCAGGGTGATCGATATAAGGGTTACGGTTTTTTTGGAATTGGAAAACGGCATTATTACGTGCCCGCTCTGCCGCATCGACTGGATCCATTTGGTGCCATTTGTGCAAAGTCGGTTCTTCGATGCGAAAATTTGCCAGGCTGGTGGAATTATTTCGGCCATACACCGTATAAAAGTAGAATAAAGCACGGGCGACATTGCCTTTGTGGTCATCACGGGGTTCAAAGACCGTTTGCCCTTGTGCATTGCGGCCCAGTTGAGAGCCCCCGTTTTGGTATTCAGCTCGCACGACGTCGCCAAAAGGGAAAGATGAGCGCTTGCTATTGGTATCTACATCTGTAGGAAACAAGTGATGCAAATCAGCTTTGGCCGGGCCATCGGCTGCGCCTTTGCTTTTGGGCCAGGTGTGCTCAGCATTCAAACCTTTGCCATCACGATAAGCGTTACCGCGATTATTGACACCTGACAAGGCACGTTGGGTATAAACACAAATCACGACATCATCATTGTCTAGATCGTCAACCTGACCAAACATAAAATCGCGGCCCTGGTCATAGCCCAGGTTGGTGTGGCGGGTCACAATCTGATTCAGTGCGCCCAGAAGCGCTTGGCCCTGCTGGTTTTGAGCAGCCTGATAATAATTGGAAGGCTCAGCGGTACTGGGGCTTGACTGTGCACGCAGCTGAGTTTGAGGAGCTCTGAAAGCTCCCATTTGCTGAATAGGAGCCAGACCACGAGCTGACAAAGGTAAAACCTGCTGGCTACTACCACAAGCGCTTAAGCCACTTGCGAGCAGTCCTAATAAACTAATGGAAGTAAATAAACGGGCTATGGATTGAATTTTCATTTTTCTGTTCTCCTACGCGAATCGATACTTTAAGCATAGCCTATCTTTGGCTGAAACTGAGCTGAGTTTAGTCAAGCTTAAATATTTTTTAAGCCTGACTAAACCACACCTTAGTCTTTTAAACTCAGCAAAGCTTTTAAAATACTCAGGAAAGCACTTAAATAGTAGAAAAAATCAAAACTTCGGGGCTATAATAAGATGATTCACCGCTCCATATTATTATCAGGCAACCAGAGAGGTCATTGATGTTCAAAACAATTTTAGCCCTAAGCGCCAGTCTTATGATGTTGACGCCAGCAGCATTAGCCCAGGCACAGCCCACAATCCAGCTAGAGCCCGTGGCAGAAGCCAGTCAAAATCTGGACGGCATGCAATCCGTTAACCAAAACCTGGGACGGGTTTCAGTTTCCCTGCGCTATTTAGCGAGCCCTGATAAAACCCAGGTTTTTCACCCCAATGGCAAAGGCAAACTCAGTGATCAATTTTCACCTTATGCTTACAAAAACATTGTGAATACCCATGTCTTTAGACTCACGATCCAAAATAATGAAGGCCAATCGCTGAACGCGGATAGCGTGCAAGTTCAAGTCAGCATGAACGGCTTACCCTACACCTACTTAGATCGTCAGGCCATGATGAAGCAATGGCGCCATTATTATTATCTCAATACCAACACCATTACAGGTGCCCCTGACTTTATGGAGCAAGAGCGGGCAATTGTCGCTGAAAACTTCATCGAAAAGAATAGTTTTCAAGCTCAGGATATTCCAGCGGGTGGCCAGAGTAGCGGTCTAATTGCAATACCCGCCTTAGATCAAAGCGGTTCACTTAAAGTTCGCATTCGCCACCTGGGCAATAGCAATAGCCCACAAGATTTTGTTTTTCGTTACAATGCTCAGAAAAATAGCTAGGTTTTAAGTACACAAAAGCCGACACGATGGTGTCGGCTTTTGTGTGATTTATTGAGAATTAGAGGGCTTAATGCACACCCATTTCAGCTAATTTATCTAGTGAATCTCGAGCCAGGGCTTTGACATCCATATGTTCTTTTTGGCGGCTTGCAATTTTTTCTAAAATAGGGATACTGCTGGCGCTTTTGAACTTCACGATCAGTTTGGTCAGGGTCAGCTTAACGACTAATTCTTCTTCGATTTCCAGCAATTTATTGAGTACAGGAACAGCTCGAGAATCATTGATGTTGACCAGGGCTTCAACGGTCACTTCTCTGACATAAGGGTTGGGGCTTTTCAAAAAACGCATAATCACAGGTGTATATTCTTTTGAATTACTACCCATTTCGCCAACAGCACGGATGATAGCCAATTGCACATCGGTTTTGCCACGATTGACGGGCAAAGCCTGTAGTAATTTTTTTGAAGATGATTTTCGATTGATGCGGGCAATCGCATTCGCTGAATTGATCCGAACCTGGGGTTGCGTATCACTTAGTAAAGACTTATGTAATTGCTCAAGAGCGACCGGGTCCCCTAAAATACCCAATTGCGTTGCTGCGCGGGCACGCTCCCAGCCATTGCGTTCATGAGTCAATACATACAAGTACTGACTGGCATTCATCGTCTTATAAGGGGTTTTGGCTTCAGCAGAAAAGGTGCCATGTAAAAACTGCCCTGGACCAAAAATGATCAGGGCAGTAGTTAAAACACCGAGTGTTTTGTAATTCATACTTCAATTATAGCACAGTCTTTGGTTTTAGCGAAACACTAAAAGTTATCCAAAAATATTCTTGCCCTACCTTGAATCAAAGCTCTTTTTAGCAGTAACTTGGTTTATCGTTTCATTCATGGCTTTTATTTAATCTATTCAATTTACTTCGGGGCGTCTTTTGCGTGCTTGCATGTCAGCAGCAAGCTGCGCATTCTGCTCACGCGCTTTAGCTACGTAGGGTTTATTCTCTTCAAATGGCAAATCAGGATTCCAAAGTGAGGCCAGTTCTCGAATGATTTTTTTATCGCGGTCCACAAAGAACTCAACCACTTCACGCGCATCATCATTTGAATAGCCCAGGGCTTGCAAAGAGTAATGTGCAGCACGAGTGGCGCTATCAAAAGTTTCGCGAACGATATCGTTGACTCCGGTCTGGTAAAGGTGATAGACCTGCTCTCGATCATATGCACGTGCAATAATATGCAGATCTGGACGTGCTTTACGCGCAAAACGTGCAATTGCTAAAGTCTTTTCTTTGTCATCAATCGCAATAAAAAGTAATTTTGCGTCATGCAAGCCCGCTGCCTCAAGCAAATCTGGACGCGCAGCGTCACCATAAAAAACTTTGACACCAAAGCGGCTCATGGTGTCCACCATACTTGCACGATAATCAATCACAACTGTCTCATACCCATTGGCTCTTAGCATGCGATTGGCAATCTGCCCAAAACGTCCGGCACCGGCAATAATGACACTCGCAGTCTCATCAATTAGATCGGCATCCCGCTGATCTGCATGAGCAAATCGAGGCAGAATCACACGATCCAATACAATAAACACAATTGGTGTCAAAAGCATAGAAATCGTGATCATCAATAAGAGAATTTGGGCAATACTCTGGGGCAGAATCGCGTTTGCTAAGGTAAAGGAAACAAGTACAAAACCAAACTCTCCAGCCTGGGCCAAACCTAGCGAAAATAAAAATTTATCACTGCCATGCAATTTAAACAGATAAGAAATAACACCCAGTACGATCACTTTAATCAACATCATGCCAATCGAAAGCCCCAAAATAGTCCACGGGGCACCAAAAAGCAAAGAAAAATTGATTCCAGCTCCGACCGTAATAAAAAACAAACCCAAAAGTAGCCCTTTGAATGGCTCAAGATCACTCTCAATCTCATGGCGATACTCAGAAGTCGCTAAAACAACCCCAGCAATAAATGTTCCCAGAGCGGGTGAAAGCCCAACCAGATTCATCAACAAAGCGATAGCGATAACTGAAGCCAAAACAGCCAGCGTAAAAATTTCCCGCAGTTTGGTGGTCGCAATAAAACGAAATAGATATTTTGACGCAAAAACACCACTGGCAACCACCGCACACACAGCTGCAAGTGTAATTAGAGTGACTTGCCAACCCGGGCGCCCCGCAACCAGTGAGATCACAGCACCATGGCCCTCTGATGAGTGATGCCCCAATAACTCAGGCATTGATAATAAGGGGAGTAAAGCCAGAATAGGAATCACAGCAATATCTTGAAATAATAGAACTGAAAAGGCAGCCTGACCGCCATCAGATTTAAGTTGACCTTTTTCACCAAGCGTTTGCAAAACAATGGCTGTCGAAGACAAAGCCAGAATAACGCCAATCGCAATGGCCTGCTGCCAGACAACACCCATGATGATGGCAATCCCAATCATCGCAATACATGTCAAACCTAATTGCAGTCCACCCAGCCCCATCAATCTCCAGCGCATTTGCCACAGATGACGCGGTTCAAGCTCTAAACCCACCAAAAACAACATCATCACAACACCAAACTCGGCAATGTGTTGAATTCGCCCGGCTTCAGAGCCAACCCACCCAGTAACAGGGCCAATAATCACACCGGCCAGCAAATAACCCAACACAGATCCAAGTCCAAACCTAACAGCAAGTGGAACGGTAACCATTGCTGTGCCCAAGAAAATAAAGGCTAATAAAAGATATTCTGTCAAAATAGTCTCCAAGTCATCTGAAGCCATTCTAACGGCTTCAGCTCAATCTAGGCAATGTCAGTCTATATCACGTATCCGAAACAGTAAAAGCAGCTATACTGAATCCCATGTCAAAAATAAAAGCAAAAAAACACTGGAGTCAAAATTTCTTCCAGGATCCAGAACTACTGGCAATGACCTTAGAGACACTTGAGCTCGATAAGGACGATAAAGTGCTCGAAGTGGGCCCTGGCCAGGGGATACTGACAGAGATCTTGCTTGAGCAAGTCGATCAAGTCTGGGCTGTTGAAGTCGATCCTGAACTGGTCACCCATTTAAAAAAACGTTTCCAAGGTGAAGCTCGTTTACAAATCACTCAGCAGGATTTTATGCGCTTCGATCTGGATCAGTTTTTCCCTGAGACGCCATTAAGTCAGCGCAAAATGGTCGCCAATATTCCCTATCACTTGACCACACCGATTGTCATGAAGGTGCTCAATGAGAGCGTCTTCAAGCAAGGTATTGATGCTCAAACTCCATATTTTAGTGATATTTGCTTAATGGTTCAAAAAGAAGTCGCTGAACGTCTCTGCGGGAGTCCCGGCACCAAAGCGTATGGAGCGATTACCGTCGCCACCCAATTTGCCGCCGATGTTGAAATCTTAGCGATACTGCCCAAGCATCTCTTTAGACCGCAACCCAAGGTAGATTCAGCTTTGATTCGCTTACAACCCCGTACCGAAGCCTTGATCCAAACCCCTCATCTGGCATTAATGTGGAAAGTCGTACGCCAAATCTATCAAATGCGCCGCAAAACATTGCGAAATGTACTCAAAGCAATGGGCATTGAACAAGATGGGCTAGCAGAAATTAATCAAACAACAGATCTTGGCCTCAGAGGTGAAGTCCTGGATTTAGAAAAGCTGCTCCTTTTGACAGAGGCCATTGCACGTGTGCAAGAGCAAGCTGAGCAAAATGCTTCTGAAAGCACTGATTAGACTGACAAGAGTCTGTTCTTTCAAAAAGTCGCAAACAGAAATTTATTCGTCTGCGACTTTTTTGCTACTCAAGCGTTTAATTTGCGGCCACACCAACTGATCTAAAGAAAACTGACCGGCACCTGTCAGTAAAAGAGTCAAATAAGGTAACAGATACAAGAGCGCCATTTCTTTCTTGCTATAGGGATCAGCGCCATGAATGATCGTAATGGCAACACCCATAGTAATGATTAAGGGCAAAGTTGCCAGGCGTGTAAATAAGCCAAAGATCAACAATAGTGAACAGCCGACCTCAGCACCGACAGCTAAAAACAGACTCAGTTGAGGCCCCAGCCCCAAAGGATCGGCAAACTCAATTGTGCCACTAAGTAGGCTCATTAGCTTGGGTAAGCCATGCACCAGCATCATGCAGCCGATCGTCACCCGCAGGAGCAATAAGCCCAGATTTAAAGTAAGCGGCATCATTAGCGTCGGGCTGAAATCAGTTTTATTTTCTGTCATGCATGTTTCCCTTAAGAACTTGAATTAGTTAAATGTTGAACTATTTATAACATGAAACATCTTTTAAGATGTATCTCTACTATAATATAAGCTGTACGCATACTAATATTGATGGAGCAATTTCGCATGTCTCAAACACTCTCTTACCGGGCTTTACTTAAGCTGCTTTTACCCGAAGACTGGCGTCAAAGTGAGTCTTATTTAGCGGGTCTAGAACGAGAAATGTTAAGAGTCTCAGCCAATGGCACCTTGCCACAAAGCCCACACCCTGTCGGCTGGGGCTCGGCGATGCATAACCCTGAGATTACCCTCGACTTTGCGGAAACCCAGCCCGAATTGGTCACGCCGCCGTTCCCTTCTATGAACGAATTGCTGGATTACACTGGCGATCTACATCGTTTTACCGCCCAACAACTCCCCAGCGATCAAGGGCTCTGGTTTCAGAGTATGCCCCCACAACTCGAAGCGAGCCAGATTCAGGCTGCTAATTTTGGTCCCTCTAATGCAGGCAAAATCAAAAGTATTTACCGCAAAGGCTTAGCCAATCGCTACGGCAAAAACATGCAAGTGATCTCAGGAGTACACTTTAATTTTTCCTGGTCTGAAACTTTTTGGCAGCGCCTACATGAACGGGTTGGAGACAGCCGTAAGCTCCCGGTTTTTGTTTCAGAAAATTATTTGGCGCTCTTAAGAAACCACCTGCGTTTCTCGTGGTTGCTGGCTTATTTAATGGGAGCGACCCCAGCGATTGACCGCAGTTTCATTAAGCGTCAGCCCGAAGAGCTCAGCCCCTGGAAAGAAAAAACCTTGATTGGGCCTTTTGCCACTTCTTTGCGCATGAGCCGAATTGGCTATGTCAGCTCTTCGCGTTGCACCTCTTCGATTAGCTATAACTCACTGACAGATTATCTCAGCAATCTCTATCAAGCAATCACCACTGAATGCGATGGATTCTCTTTGATTGGTCTCAAGAATGAGCAAGACGAATATCGTCAGCTCAACTCAAATATACTGCAAATTGAAAACGAGCACTATGCCCTGGCACGACCCAAGCAACCGGTACAAGCCAATGAAAGGCCTTTCAAAGCATTGCGAGAAAGAGGCGTAGCCTACGTCGAAGTGCGCGCTTTAGATGTGCAACCAGATCATGCCCTGGGTGTGCACCCGGAGCAACTCAATTTCATTCGCTTATTCTTGCTCTATTGCTTACTTAAACCCAACCCACTGATCTCCAAAGAAGAAGAACAAGAAATGAGCAACAACCATCAACAAGCGGCTTTGTTAGGCCGTAAACCCGGTGTCAGCTTACGACGCAATGGAACTGAAATTTCACTTCAGCAATGGGGACATGAAATCCTGGAAGAAATGAAGCCCCTCGCTGAAACCTTAGACCGCTATTCCGAAACCGGCGGCTATGCCCAGCTCATTGAACAGCAAGAAAAGCTCCTCGACCATCCTGAGTTAACTCCTTCAGCGCGTGTCTTAGCAGAACTCGAAGCACAGGATCTTGAGTTTCTGGACTGGGGACAACAACTCTCCCAGAGCTATTTGGAGCAATTGCGGCAGGAAGAAATTTCTGAAGATAATCTGAAAGGGTTTCAACAAAATGTTCAGGCCTCTTTGCAAAAGCAAGCAGAACTGGATCAGTCACCGCAAATGCCTTTTGCAGACTATCTTAAAGACTTTGGCGTGCTCAAGCCGCCGGGTCTGCTCCCGGATCAAGCTTAAGTGCTTCTCCACCTCGGTCCATTGAAGCCTGGGTCACGTTTAGCATTTGAGTCAAACCTTTAGCAAATTCAGCATTCGAAAGCGGTACTTGCCCTGTCTGAATGCTGTTGATAAACTCAGCTAAAACTTGCTTCAGAGGTTCCTGTGAGTCCAGGCTAGGAATATGAATATCGCCGTGTTGGGAAAGTCTTTGGAAATGACCGAAGTCCTGGTAATAAGGCTCTTGCAAACCGCCCACATCATAAATCCGAATCGGCTCTTGCGGGTTTAAATCATTCCAGGTCAGCATCTTTTTCTGGCCCACAATTGTCATTTGGCGAACTTTTACCGGGCTGAGCCAAGACACGTGTACATGCGCCAAAACCTTATTCGGATACTGCAAGGTAATAAAAGCCAGATCTTGCAAACCCGGCTGCAAAAAGCTTTGACCTCGCGCTGAAATTTCAAGTGGTAAGTCTTTGAGCAAAGCCGTTAAAATAGAGAAGTCATGAATAGCCAAATCAGCAACTGCACTCACATCTTGACGAACAGGACCTAAATTAGTACGACTGGTATGAATATAGTATAGCTCTCCCAATTCAGGCAGATGTGTCTGGATATATTGGATCGCTGAATTGAATAAGAAAGTGTGCCCAACCATCAGAGTTAAATCTTTGGCTTGTGCTAACCGAGAAAGCGTTTCAATTTCAGCCACTGACAAACTGAGTGGCTTTTCGCAAAGCACATGCTTCCCAGCAGTGAGGGCCTGAAAAGCCAAATTAAAATGGGTCTGGGCTGGTGTTGCAATAATCACCGCATCCAAATCAACTTGTTGCCACAATGTCCCCGGCTCTGAAAGCACTTGTACTTGTGGCCATTCCGTTTTCAAAACAGCTTGTCGTTTGAGATCTGGCTCAATGCAAACCTGAATCTCGGTGTTTGGATTCTGATGCAACAATCGCACGTAGTTTGGGCCCCAATGCCCATACCCTAAAACTGAAAATCTCAATTTCCGCATAATCGACAGTGTAACTCAGTGGACTCTCAAAAACACAAAAACACTCCATTTTTTAATATTTAAGTCGTTTTGAAATAACATCTTCTAGCTAGATCAAGCAAACCTAAAGTTCACAAAATTAAATATTTCAACCTTATTCTTTGTTGTCAATATAATTTTTAAGAATTTTTAGGTTTAACTCAGAAAAATATAGTAAGATAAATAGAATGCATCCAAAAGACAAGATACGATTGATTTAAGGGCAGTCAAAAGTTTCACACAGTTTAAGTCTGAAACCCGTTTTAAACCAATAGATAAGCAACACAAGTAAATTTTCACCCTTTGTTTATGTGAAAATATTTCATCAACCAGCAAAATAAAATATTACTATAAGTCATCAACGCGCAGTTTACGTCAACTGCCTGATATAATTAGGGGAGTGAACCATGGCAATTTTTGACCATGTCAATTCAGGTTTAATTAAGAGAAAACATTTGGCGCGTAAAAAACAGAGAGCACTAAACGAAACCCCACTCAGTCAGCGGGTCTCTAGCTTAAGAAAAGCAACCGGTATAACGATGACCACGCTTGCTGAGCGCATCGGCGTGACGCCGTCCTATGTTTCTTTACTAGAAGCAGGGGAGCGACAGCCTTCACGTGAAATCGTGCGGCGTTTAGCTGAACTTTTTTTTAACACCAATGATTTAGACTCTCTGGATGAATTATTGGTATTGGCTGGGTTTAGCCCCACCCGCTATGAACTCCAGGTCGAATACCAGGATACTTTGTCCGTTTACGAAGAACTCTTACGTCTAAACCCCCACGATTTTAAAACCTATACAGCCACAACCCGCTTACTCATCCGAGAACAACGCATTACTGAGGCTGAAGATAAGATCTTAGCAGGCATGAAGGTTTTCATAGAAGCCTATCAATTACAGGCCCTGATGGCCCATTACCAGCTCTGTTTAAATAATTTTGAGGCCGCCAGCCACTCTCAACAGAATGCAATCAGCTTGTATCAAAAAAGCACAGAAAAGAGCCCTAGCCCCCTTGATCAAAGTGATTTGTTGATCAATCAGGGTGTGATTCATTTCTTATGGGCGATGTCACTTTTGCAAGCACGTCAAAGCATCCCAACCAAAGTAGAGCCTGAATTCATTAAATTATCAACAGCCAGTCGAGAGCAGCTGAAGCTAGCTAGAGACTATTATCTACAAGCGCGAGAGTTGTCCCCTGAAGATATTTTTCTACGTGATGAGCATGTTCGAATTTGCCTAAGTCTGGCCGAGCTTTCTGAGCAGCAAAACAGCTCCCTGACCTGGCAAGAAGTCATCGAAGAAATAGTAGATGTGATTTGCTCTGAAGATGCTGACAAACTAGGTCTGGACAGTATTCGAGAATTACAAGCACTGATGGCTCATGCTTATAGCAAAGCTGGAGACTTTAGGGAAGCACGCAAATTGATTGGTATGCTGCAATCGACAGCCAATGATGACTGGTTTATTTATTTTGTCAAAGCTTGCCATTTTTGTATGCGATCTCAGAGAGAGTCAAATGAGCAGTTTTTAGAAGATGCTTTTAAAGCCCTGGCAAAAGCAGCCAGTTTGAATCCCAAATTGAAGCTCAAAAGCATTGAAAATGAAAGCAGCTTAGAGCTTTTGAACCTCAAATACAAAAAAGAGACGGCCCAGTTGTTAACTCGCTAATCGACTCTCAGGTATAATGGCTGCATGGTTCATTCAGAAGCACATGAATTTTATCAATTGGGTCTTAGCTTAGCCAGCCAGACGCAATTCGCTGAAGCACAGGCCGCCTGGCAAGAAGCCTGGCACTTAGATCCCGCCACGCCTCAGCCCCTGCTAGACTTAGCGCAAATGCAAGAGCAGCAGAATGATTTGACTGCGGCTCATCAGACCTTATCTGAGATCTTACAACTTCATCCAGATCACATTCCCACTCACCTGGCTTTTGGGCGTTTATTTCATCTTTCGGGTCAATTAGAATACGCCTTACAATACTACCGATCAGCATTAAATCTAGACCCCAATCAAGCAGAAGCCTGGCATCAACTTGGACGTTTATTGCAGCAAATCAATCGTCCCTTGCAAGCCGAAGATGCTTTTCAGCATGCCTTATCGCTAGCGCCTAATCAGGCGCTCTTTCACAATAGTCTGGGTTTGATCTATTTCTTTCAACAGAAAACAAGTCTGGCCCGTGAACACTTATTACAAGCCAATCAACTCCAACCCGATCACGCACCTTATGCACTCAATTTAGCGCTATCTTATCTACAGGAGCCCCTGGACTTAAAAGCTTCACTGCAAGCTTTTGATCAGGCCATTTTATTACAAGCAGATTTGCTAAAGGAACTGTATTCAGTCGGTGAGCATTTCTTTCAATATCGCAATTACTGGCTGGCATCCTCTTTTTTCGCTCAAATTCTAAAGCATGATCCTGGACATTTTGATACCCGCCTCAGACTCGGGGTCGCAGCAGAAATGACCGGTCGACATCAAGTGGCGCTCGATCATTATCAGGAAGCCATGCGTTTAGAGCCCGATCAATGGCTGATTAGTCTACATGCCAGCCTGCTCCAGCCATTGATTTACCACAGCCAGGCAGATCTTGACTCCTGGCGCGATCGCTTACGCCGAAATTTGATCCAGCTCCTGGTCGATTCGAAAGAGCAGAATTATCAGCCCAGTCAACATCGTATGCGCTTGCTTTCTTCGGCCTTTAATTTGGCTTACCAGGGGCATGACAATACCTATCTGCTAGCTGGCTTGTCTCGACTCTGGAGCAAACTCCTGATTTTGCCGCGTAGCGAACGACAGACCGTGCGGAAGCAAAAAAAACGGATTGGAATCCTGTCCGCATTTTTGTTTCAACACTCCATAACCGGGGTTTATTTTGGTCTGGTTCAACAATGGCAACAGCGAGAAGACGTCGAGCTTTATTTTTTCTCAATCGGTCAGCTCAAACAAGATCAGATCAGCCAGGCTTTGCAAGCTGCCGGTCAGTGGGTGGTTTGCCCGCGACATGCTTCGCTAACAGAAATTGCCCAAACCGTGATCGATGCCGAAATTGATCTTTTGATCTACCCAGAGTTGGGAATGGATCCGATAACTTACTTACTTGCCCACGGTCGTCTCGCCCCAGTGCAAGCCGCTTTATACGGTCACCCAATCACTTCAGGCATTGGTCAGATCGATTACTTTTTGTCTGCGGCTTGCGCCGAGCCTGCTGATGCAGATAGCCACTATATTGAAACACTGGTGCGTTTGCCAGGTGTGCCTTTTTACTTTAAGCCCAGCTCTACACCTTCTGGCTCTACTAGCGAACTCAACTTACCGACTGGGAATATATATCTGATTGCAGGGACCCTGTTCAAAGTCCATCCCCAGCAAGATCTTTTCTTTGCGCAGATTTTCGAAACAGATCCGCTAGCGCAACTGGTGTTTATTAAAGACAAAGAAGAGATCTGGGCCCCCCCGTTACGAGCACGTTTTGAAGAGAGTCTGGCCCCCTGGTTAGAGCGGATTCACTTTATACCCTGGCTGGCTTCTGAAGACTATTTTGCTCTCTTACAACAAGCAGATGTCGTCCTTGATACTTTTTACTTTAGCTCCGGCAATGTTGCTTTCCAGTGCTTTGCACAGGGCACCCCGATCCTGACCTGGCCTGGCCCCTGGATGCGCAGTCGCACCACTGCCGGGATTTATCAGGAAATGGGCATTAGCGATTGCATTGCCCGAGACCCGGAACACTTATTGGCGCTCTCACAACGACTAATTTCTGACAGCGCCTGGAAACAGTCTCTGCAAACACGTATTCGGCAAGCAGCAGAGCCCATTTTTGAAAGTCAGCAAGCCTGTGCTCAGGCCGCTCAAATAATAACGGAGTTAAAACCACGATGATCTGGATTGATTGGTTAATCTTAGTTCTAATTGCTTATAATCTGATTTCAGGCCTATTTTCTGGCTTGATTCGTTCTCTGGTCAATCTGGTCGCATTGCTCGCTGCCTTTTTGCTTACTCCGGTTTTAAAAGCTCCCTTAACGGCAATTGTACAAAGTATTTTTGAGTTGCCTACAGCGATCGCTCTACCCCTGGGAACCTCACTGACCTGGACAGCTATTTATGTCGTGATCTCAGTCGCCGGATTGATTTGGGCCAAGGCTCTCTCTAAAACCCCGCTCAAATGGGTCGATCGTTTAGGCGGTGCTGTTTTTGGCCTCTTGATTTCAGCACTTTTAATCCTGATTCCTTTGGCTGTGATTGAATCTTTGCCTGTTTTACAAAAGGTCAAACCCCTTCAGAGTACTCTGGAGAGCTCAGTGGTCGTACCTTATTTAGAACCTGCAGTCCATTTTGTGCGATTAAGTGCCGGGCCGGCCCTGGTTAACTATTGGATGAAAGATCGAGATCAAGCTCGCATGCAAGAATCCCTGCCTAAGGCCAGTCAAACACCTCAACAACCCGCGAGCAAACAAACGCCCAAGCCTCCAGCCCGCAAGTGAAGATTCTCTACACAGCCTTTGATGTCGTACCGGCTCCCAAAGGTGCCAGTGTTCGCATTCAACAAATATTATCTGTCTTGTCACAGTTTGCCGAGACCCACGCTATTTTGCTAGGTGAGCCCAGCTACCCAATCCAAGATCAGCTCTGTGGCGCACAGGTCCAACGCTTGATCGAACCTGGAGAATCTTTTTTAGAACGATCAGTCACTTTTGCTGAACAAGTGATCGAAAAAGTACAGGCCTGGAAGCCTGATGTCGTTCAATTTCGTTCACTCTGGGATGCCTTCCCTTTAACGGTTTTTCGTCAACAGTTTGGCTACCCACGTTTCCTGGTTTACGAATTACATGGTCTGCCTGAATACGAATTGGAGCATCACTTCCCTGACTTGCCTCCGCAACTGCTAAGTAAATTAAAGCAGCAGCAGCAACAGGCATTGGCTGCTGCTGACGCCATTTTATGCCCCAGTCGTGTGCATGCCGATTACTTAATCAGCACAGGCTTGCCTGCTGAGCGTATCCATTTGATCCAAAATGGGGTCGACCTGGAGCAATTTCAGCCCATAGCCAGAGCACCGCAGTCTCCCCCCCAATTACTATATCTGGGAACTCTTGCTCCCTGGCAGGGGCTTGAAGGCCTGCTTGAATCCTTGCAGTGGGTCAGCCAGCCTTTTCAATTACAATTGATCGGCAAGGGCCAACGGCGTTGGCAACAGGAGCTATTGACCCGCGCCTTTCAATTGCATTTATCCCATGCCATCGAAATGTTAGATGCCTTCCCCCATAGTGAAATCCCAAGGCTCATTCAAGCAGCAGACATCACCCTCGCGCCACTCGACAACTCTGAACGCAACCGCATTCAAGGCTGCATGCCTTTGAAAATACTGGAATATATGGCCTGCGGAAAAGCTATTTTGGCCCCTGATTTGCCTGCCGTCCAGGAAATGTTGACTCACCAGCACAGTGCCTACCTCTATCCAGTCGATGATATTCAGGCCTTGCAGGCGGGGCTTGAGTATCTACTCGGTCACCCCGAAGAGCGACAACGGCTAGGGCAAAATGCACGCCAGCTTGCCGAAAGCCGTTTTTCCTGGGAGATTACATATCAACAAGTCAAAAGCTTTTATCGACAATTACTGGGAACTACTCGCTTAGATTCGTTATAATGGGCTGAGATTTTGTGATCAGAGGTAAGCCATGGATTTTTCAGATATAGACGCCCAGTTACAAACGCTGCAAACGCGTTATCAAGATACCCGGAGGTCACTTTGACCTAAGTGAACTGGATGCCCGTATTGAAAGCCTGGAGTTAGAAACGCAACAACCCGGCTTTTGGGATCAACCCGAGCAGGCCGCCGAACGCAGTCAGGAACTGACCGCTTTGCAAAACGAACGTGGGCAAATCGATCGTTGGGAACTCACCTTAAACGATACTGATGACTTACTCGCTATGTCACGCGAAGAAAACGATCCCTCAATGTTGCCAGAGCTTCAAAAAGGGCTCAATAGCATTGAAAAAGAACTTGATCAATGGGAAGTCGAGCGCCTACTTGGCGGAGAATATGACAAGTCTCCTGCCATTGTAACCTTGACGGCCGGGGCCGGCGGTACCGATGCACAAGACTGGGCTGACATGCTAATGCGCATGTATACCCGCTGGTGTGAGCGTAAAAACTTTAAACTGGAGCTAATTGCGATCTCAGATGGAGACGAAGCAGGTATTAAAAGCGCCACTTTTATTGCCACAGGACCTTTTGCATATGGTTTATTAAGCGCTGAGAAAGGGACCCACCGACTGGTCCGCATCTCGCCATTTAATTCCAATGGTAAGCGCCAAACCTCCTTTGCTTCTCTTGATGTCACCCCCGTATTAGACGATCGGATTGAGGTCGTCATTAATCCCAGCGATCTCAAAATCGACACTTTTCGCTCTGGCGGAGCCGGTGGACAAAACGTCAATAAAGTTGAAACTGCCGTTCGGATTACACACTTACCCAGCGGTATTGTGGCAGCCTGTCAAAATGAGCGTTCGCAACTGATGAACAAAGAAATCGCGATGAAGGTTGTCAAAGCCAAACTCTATGAGCTCGAGCGTAAAGCACACCAGGAAAAACTGAGCGATATTCGCGGCGGCTATGATGACGCCAATTTTGGTTCGCAAATGCGTTCATATGTTTTCCACCCCTATAAAATGGTCAAAGATCACCGTACTTTACACGAAACTGGTAATTTAAGTGATGTGATGGACGGTGATTTGGATCCCTTTATCGAAGCCTATTTAAGGCATAATCTAGAAGGAGTCAAGGCCTGATGCAAAGACTGATCGGTTTATTTTTAAGCTTTTTAATGCTACTCGGAACGCCCGTGCTAGCCCAGACCAGCGGCTCCTTTCCTTTCGACGATATTAAACAGCTGACCCCCGAGCAAGTTAAGATTCAAAAATACAAATTACAGCGCTTGCGGGTCAAACAAGTCCATCAGGATTGGTATATTATTCGCGGGATCAACGAAAAAATTGAAGACTCCACCTTACTCAAAATGCTAGAGCAAACAGCTCTGCTTGAAAAAGACACCCAGGATAAAACCCTTGGTAATGGCGTCGCTCTGGGTGGGCTGGCCTTAATCGCCAGCGGCGGCCTGATGTTAACCGATCTGGTTAAGTTTCCAAACTCAGCTCTGGTTGGGATCGGTACGATTATAGTCGGCGGTGCCCTGGTGATTGGCGGAGAAGTCTGGGCTGGTAATCTCGGAGGAACTGAAGGGGGTCATATCATTGAACGCCGTGAAGCCCAAGATCTGGTAAATCAATACAATCAAGACTTAAAGAAAGAGTTGGGCGTTGAGAACGTCCCCAATTTAGAATAAATGAATACAGACCTACTTAACGCACTCGAAAAACTAGCACAACCCAAAATTTTGGTAATCGGCGACTTGATTTTGGATGAATACATCGAAGGAGAAGTGCAGCGCATTTCTCGCGAAGCCCCGGTCCCCGTCGTGATCGCTCACAGACACGACTATTTACCCGGTGGGGCAGCCAATACCCTGGTAAACATTACCGCTCTGGGTGCAGAAGCGACCGCCATTGGGGTCGTGGGGGACGATAATTTCGGCTTGCAGCTCAAGCAATTACTCAGTGACGCCCGGATTCAAACCGAGCCAATTTGTACTGTCACTGAAGTCACAACCACGACCAAAACTCGGGTCTCAGCACAAAGTCGCCAATCAGTGATGCAACAGGTTTTGCGTTTGGATCATTTGCCTGAGCAAAAACTGAGTTCCGACTCATTAAGCCTACTCAAACAGCAGATCCAGGCCCAGATTAAACTTCATGATATTGTGATCGTCTCCGATTATGGCAACGGTGTCGTTGTACCTGAGTTAATCGAAATCGTGCGCCAGGAAGCCCAGGCCAACCAGATCCCCTGGATCGTCGACTCCCAGGAAGACCTGAAGTTATTTTATGGGGCTTCTTTGTTAACGCCCAATCAACCGGAAGCCGAAACGAATCTGGGCTACCGGATCCATAACCAGGAAACTTTATTGAAGGCAGGCCAGGTCTTACTACAAGACACAGGGGCCCAGGCCATCTTAATCACACGAGGCGACGAAGGCATGAGCTTATTTGAAGCCAAAGGGGCCTATCACGAAGTGGCTGCTCTCAATCGCGCTGCGGTTTTTGATGTGACCGGAGCCGGGGACACCGTCGTTGCCACTCTGGCCGTCGCGATGGGTTCTGGATGCACGATTCAGCAAGCCATGTTGCTTGCCAACTTAGCCGCCAGTATTGTGATTCGCCGCCACGGCTGTAGTACGACACACCCACAAGAAATGCGTGCTACGCTTTTAGAAATGCAAGAAAAAGAAGGTAAAGTTCATGATTGATGCTCAGGGTCGGCTGGGGGGCCGTTTCAATGTTATTGATCTCTCGTTTTTAATCATTGTGGTCGCCATTTGTACAGGTCTGATCTGGGTCTTGATGGGCAATTCTCCGCTTGAGAAAAAAATCACCGCTCGAGGTGATGCTGTGGTTACTGTTGCCATTCGAGGCGCGCGTGTGCAAGATCCGAGTATTTTCAAAGAAGGCGAAATGGTCTTTTTAACGATTCGTAATCAGCGTTATGAACCCGTGATGGTCAAATCGATTGCTCGTAAGCGTCGTGAAATTGTCTTTTTAGGTAATGACGGCAAACCCGTGGTGATCGCTGATCCCAGTAATCCCGAAGTACGGGACGTTGATCTCGCATTTACACATGCTGCCGAAGAAACCGCAGAAGGAATCGTCATGGGAGGCCACCATTTAAAAGTGGGCAATTCCGTGGAGCTCGACGCCTTTGGTTACCGCTTTAATGGATCGATTATGAAAGTGGAATTTGCAGCCAAGTGAGTTGCTTACTAGCAGTCGGACGGATTACAGGTCTTAAAAACCTGGATCCCAAAATTCAGCAAGGCTTTGAACAAAGCCAGGCAGGAGCTCTATTAACAGCTCCTGTGCGCTGGCTAAGAGGGCGTTTGGCTCCTCTGGCCGAGCACAGCCTCACACGCCAGTATTTACCACAGATCAATTTTTTGATGGTCTTATTGCTGCTGTTTACCTTACCTTTCGTTGAAACCCGTGAGAGCGGTTTAATCGTACTGGCCACCTCCGCCCTGACTTTTTTGCGCCTATTGCTGATTGACGAAGACTATCCTCTGGGTAGTCTGGTCGCAATCGTCTTCTTTTTTGTAGCCTGGGGCCTGGTCGGCTCTGCTTTCTCTCCTTTTTTAAAGCTATCTTTGCTTGGCTTTGCCAAACTATTGACCTATTTTCTAACTTATTTATGCTTCCTGGTGAATCTACGCAGCATGACTCAGGTTCGCCTGTCAGCCTGGGTCATTATTAGCTCTGCTCTGATTGTCTCAGTTTATGGACTCTACCAATGGCACATTAAAGTGCCTCCTTTGGCTCTCTGGGACGACCCTGACTCAAATTACAAAATTACGCGGGTCTATTCATTTTTAGGTAACCCCAATTTATTGGGCGGGTATCTACTGCCCACGATCGCCATTTCTTGCTTTTTTTACTTTGGCAATGTAGGTTGGCGTAAACTATTGATTCTGGGTGCTTTTGGCGCTCAGGTACTTTGCCTTTACTGGACCTACTCCCGGGGAGCCTGGATTGCTCTGGCCCTGGGTGCGGGCATGGCTTTTGTGCTTTGCCTGCTGATTTTTTGGCAAAAATTTGCTAAGAATCCGATTCTAAAAAGCTTACTTTTTGCCGGTCTGGGTATTGGCCTGCTGGGCACCCTCTGGTTTGTGATGCACAATCCGGCATTGGTCGAGCGCATCAACTCCCTCTTCAGTGGACGAGAACATTCTTCAAATAATTTTCGGGTCAATGTCTGGGTTAGCAGTTTGCATATTATCCGTGAATATGGCTGGACCGGAGTTGGATTGGGCAATAAAGTCTTTCAAAAAATCTATACTTACTACATGGCAACTGGTTTTCAAGCCCTGTCAACTTATAATGTATTCTTAGAAGTCTGGCTTGAAATGGGCATTGTGGGCCTGCTTTCCTTCATGGCTTTGCTGGTCACACATCTGGGGCGCTGTCTCTGGGGAATTGTGCAGGACATCGATCTAAATGTCCGTTTATTCTTAGCGGCAGCTGCCTGTGGCTTAGTCGCCATGATGGTACATGGCATGGTCGATACGGTTTTTTATCGGCCCTCAGTACAGATTTTGTTCTGGTATTTTTTAGCACTAATTACGATTGTGAGCCAAGAAAACATTGCCTTCGGAAATCAGTCTTCAAGCGAGCTTAAATCAGGCCGCACAGTACCTGCCCCAGATCTCTAATATCGGGACCAGTAACGATACCCAGGATCTCTATTACCTGGTCGACTTTCTCAATTATTTGGTCGACCAGGCTTACCCTCAGATCCCCTGTAAATCGGGCTGTAGCAATTGCTGTGTCGATAGTGGCCTGCCCCGCACCTCGTCTTTAGAGTGGCAACATATCTATACCTATCTCAAAGAGCAAATGCCCGCCAAGACTTTCGAGGCTGTTGTCGCCCAAAATGAACGCTTGCATCGTCAGCAAATCCCTTTGTTTCAGGCAGAGCAAAGCCGGATCGAAACCCCTGAAAAAAACATGCCTTTGCCCGAGTTTGGTTGCAAGCAATGCCCTTTTTTGATTGACAATCTCTGCACCATCTATCCGGTACGCCCGGCGATCTGTCGGGGGTTTGGTTATTTCACCTGGCGACCTCCAGGCAATCAGGACAGTCAAATTTTCGCCTGTCAAATGGCAGCCGATACGCTCTTAGAGGCTCTGCGTGAGCAAAAAATTGAAACAGCGGCTTTGCCGGTTTGGAATAGCATTTCAAATAAAGTCTATGAACTGGAGCAGCGTCTGGGTACGGGCACGATGTCGACCCTGCCGATCTGGCTCTTTGCTCATACCCACAAGGGTGTCTTGCAAGCTGAGATCAATCTGAAGCCTGATTTCAGCGCTTTAAGCGCTGAATCTGACATCTAAACTGCATGCCAAAAATGCGCGTTTAATGCCGCTCGGTCTCTTTTAAAAACCCCTGCATCTGCTCTATCATAAATTGCCAAAAAGCTTGCTCCGCCAGGCCCAAATTGTGATTTTTACGGCGACTGAGTCCCAGGGTAATACTCTGGGGCTGACTATCAGGGAAAACAAGCTGCATTTGAGCGGAGTGTTTCAAATCGAGGATATGGCCGGAAACCAGTCCCATACCCGCCCCCTCTTGAATCCAATCATGGTAAACATCGACATTATTTGTCACCAAATAGGGAGTCAACGGAGGCAAAGCAGACAGACCCTCGGGCGCATAACTTTTAAGCCAGGCGTAGGTTGCACGCATTTCTTTTGAACTTTCGATAATAGCTAACTCAGGCAGATCTTCGACGGCGATAGCATGGCCCAGACGGTGCTCTGCTTTGGAGATATATTCCCGGCTAGCAGCCAGGGTGCGATTATAATAAAACACAGGCACAGACTCAAAAAATTCGGGCTGAGGAAAGCGGGTAGTCAACGCCAGATCGACCTGATTTTGAATCAAAGCCTGCTCCAAATCCTGATGGGTGCAGTCCACCAGTTCAAAACGCACCTGTGGATAAGTCTGTTGAAACGTCCGAATAATACGGGCCAATAAAGCCTGACCAAACAAATAATTCACACCGATTCGGAGCCAGCCTTTGACCTCAGCAAGCGCCTGCCGAAGCAGAACGGGCTGCTCTTCAATAGCCTGCACTTTAGGTGCAGCAAAAGCATATAATTGCTGGCCCTCACGTGTTAAATATATTTTGCCGTGCTTGCGATCAAATAAAGTTAAGCCCGTGCTTTTTTCGAGTTGCTTTAATTGCAATGAAATAGCGGGCTGCGTACGAGATAGCAGTTCAGCAGCCTGGGTGACAGAGCCCTGTTCTGCAACCACCAAAAATGTTTTAAGTTTGTTTAAATCCATGCCGTTTCAATCGAAGACGAGTTGAGTTTCATTTTACGCTACTCCCACTGCTTAACCCAAGCAAAAGCGCGACTCAAGCTGAATGGAGCAATTCAACAGTTCAAATCTCAGATTGAATCCAGGCCAGCTTTTGAGGGCGACTCAGGCGCTTAATTTGATACTCTAATTTCGCTGCCTGCTGACGATTCGGCAAGGCCTGGCTGAGCCAAACCTGTTTTACAGGCAAACGGCAGCGGGTGTAACGGGCTGCTTTTGCGCCCCCAGCCTGATGCTCTAGTAAACGTCTAGCTGGCTCAGTCGTTAAGCCTGTGTAGAGGCTTTGATCAGCACAGTGCAGGATATAGACATAATAAGCATTTGCTGACACCAAATTATCACTGGCCATCAGGCACCCCTAGTTAGATGGCGCTCCCTGAGCGGTTCCGCCACCCATGCGACCTGAGCGAGAACTTGAACGTACATTGCCTGTCATACGTCCTGAAGGCTCACGTGTGCGTGGCGCTTGAACAGCCGGTGCTGTCGTTTGTGTGCGTACGCGAACCGCAGGAGCTGCCGCAGCCGCATCAGGCGTTGTCTGCTCTCGTACACGTGTAGCAGGACGACGTTCTTTAGCAGTGTCATCACTATCAGGAACGGAAGCAGAAGTAGAGGTTCCCTTCGTGTAGGTTCTTTTACGTTTTAAAGGTATTTCAGGCGGGAAGTTTTCTGGTTTTTCATTTTTAAGGATAGCAGCCATATATTCACGCCAGATCGGTGCGCAAAAACCACCTCCCGTCGCACCATGCATACGTGTTGGCGTATCGTTACCGACCCAGACAGCCGTCACATATTTAGGGGTATAGCCCATAAACCAGGCATCACGGTGAGAAGAAGTCGTACCGGTTTTACCGGCTATCTGATTACCTGGGATACGTGCGGCGGCACCGGTACCTGCGCTGACAACCGCCATCAGCGAATGATTCAAGGCCCGAACCACATCTTTTTCCAGGACGCGTTTGCCTTTGGGCTTGGTATTATCCAGAATAATATTGCCAAATTTGTCTTCAATTTTAAGAATAGGCGATTCTTCCATTAACACCCCGTCATTGGCAAAGGCTGAATAAGCATGTGCCATTTCAATCGGCGTGATTTCAGAAGCTCCCAGAGCCGAAGATAAAAAGGGACGCACTTCGCTTTTAATGCCTAATCGCTTGGTCATATCGACCACGTTTTTGATACCGACTTTGTCCATCACTTTAACAGCGACCACATTGATTGAGCTCATTAAAGCTTGCTTCAACGTTACTCCGCCACGATAGTTCCGACCATAGTTTTGCGGACTCCAGGTCTCTGTAGCCCCTGTTTTATAAGTCGTTGGACCATCTACTTCCACTGAATTCGGAGTGTAGCCATGTTCAAACGCAGTCACATAAACAAAGGGTTTAAATGAAGATCCGGTTTGACGCTGAGCTTGATAAGCCCGGTTAAATTCACTCTTACCAAAATCTGTGCCACCGACAATCGCAACGACATGACCTGTTTTGGCTTCAATGGTGACCAGAGCTCCTTGCTGAACATTGGCACGTTTTAAACGCTCTAAATGGTCCCAGAGTGTCTTCTTGGCACGATACTGCTTATTGAGATCAACAGTTGTATAGATTTTATAACCTTTGGTTTCCAGGTCACTTTCAGAAAACCTGCTTTTGAGATATTGCATGGCGTAGGTCGTAAAATAAGGATAGAGCATGCCCCGGCGAATACCGTAGAGTTTGATGGGTGCTTTCTTAGCTGTTTCAGCCTCTTCACGACTAATAAATTTATGTTCAGCCATGCGGTCCAAAACAAAACCCTGACGCTTTTTGGTCGCTGCATAGTTTCGATAAGGAGAATAAATTTCAGGGCCGCGAATCAAACCTGCAATCAGGGCCGCTTCATGCAATTGAAGTTCTTTGGCAGGTTTACCAAAATAGGTTTCTGATGCCGCTTCAACACCATAGGCATTGTGCCCCATATAAATCAGATTCATATAGAGTTCTAAGATCTGCTCTTTGGAATACATTCGGTCGACTTGTACAGATAAGACCGCTTCAGCAGCTTTCCGTGAATAAGACCGCTCAGAGGTTAAAAAAAGATTTTTCACAACCTGTTGTGTAATTGTGCTTCCGCCTTGCACCGTATCGTTGCTATCCAAATTGGCTTTAACAGCACGCACGATGCCAATCAAATCAACCCCATCATGTTCTTTAAAACGTGCATCCTCTACAGCCATGATCGCATTGGGAACATGGGCTGGCAAATCTTTTAATGCTACAATTTTGCGATTTTCTTCCCCAAAAATTTGTTTTAAGACCTTACCGTCAGCAGTCACTAATTCTGAACGTTCATTGGGATCATAAAACTGAAGCTTGCTCACATCAGGCAGGCTTTGTAGGCGCATATAAGCACCCACGGCTAAGCCACCAGCAGCAGCCAGACCCAAAAATAGCAATGCAGTCAGGAGCTTTACAAATAGAATGAAGATAAACCAGAGAACTTTGTGTCTCCCGGGCTCCTGTTGGGGGGGGGAAGCAACAGGTGTAGCAGTTCGCATGAAAATGACTCTTTAAATCTTGAGATTAATCTGTTTCAAGTCTTATTATACATGACGGTTAGCTCACAAAAGGTGATAAAGGTCAGCAAAAGATCGTATACTGAACAAAAATAGCTTGGAATTGCAAACGCAAAGATGAATACAGATCGCACTATTTTAATAGATGTAGAAAACTTACATAAACACTTCTACCAGGGATTTTGGCGCAAAAAAGTAAATGTTTTAAACGGCGTCGACTTACAGGTCTACGAAGGTGAAACCTTTGGCTTATTAGGCCCCAATGGCGCAGGTAAAACGACAACCATCAAAACCCTGGCCGGCTTGATTAAAGCTGGAGAAGGCTCAGTTTCGATTCTGGGCCAAAACCCCTGGAACCCCAAAGTTCGGCGAGAGATAGGCTATCTGCCTGAACACCCTAGTGTCTACGCCTATCTGACAGGCTATGAATTTCTCGAACTTTGCGGCAAATTTTTTGGGTTGTCTTCACGCACCTTAAAAGAACGCATTCCCACCCTGCTTGAGCAGATTCAATTATCCGAGCAAGCCACCCGTAAACAAATTAAGACTTATTCTAAAGGCATGATGCAACGTCTAGGGTTTGCCCAGGCTCTGATTAACAATCCGCGTTTATTATTACTTGATGAACCCATGTCAGGCCTAGATCCATTGGGGCGTCACGAAGTCAAAGAGCTTATTTTATCATTAAAGCAACAGGGCAAGACCATCCTTTTTAATTCGCATATTTTGGCGGATGTGGAAGCACTCTGCGATCGTGTTGGCATTATGATTGATGGTCGCATTGCTTTGTCTGGACCCATACAGCAATTACAACGCCCGATGGATAACCTGTATCAACTGCGCGTGCAAGGTCTTGATAAATTAGGTCAAACCAATTTAAAGCGCTTGTCTTTGCGTTGTCTGAGCTCTGAAAAAGGTCAAATCGAAGCCACTTTTAACAGTCTTGAACAGGCGCTCAAAGCAATTACTGTGGTACGCCAATGTGGCGGCGAATTACTCGAACTCAAGGCTCATCATCAAAGTCTCGAAGATATCTTTGTAAAAGAAGTCAAAAAAGCCAGAAAAGGAAAAGCGTCATGAGCTTTATCCCCCTCGCTCTCAATACCCTGAAAGAAACCATTCGCGACAAAGTTCTGTATGTCATCCTAATTTTTGCACTAATTATGATCAGCTCCGGAATTTTGCTCTCATTTTTGAGCCTCAATCAGCAAAGCAAAATTGTGATGGATCTCGGATTGTCATCGATATCTATTTTTGGGCTAATTCTAACCGTCTTTGTAGGCACCAATTTGGTCAGTAAAGAAATTGATAAAAAAACCATCTATTTATTAATCTCAAAGCCTATTCGGCGTTCGGGGTTTATATTTGGTAAATTTTTAGGTCTAAGCCTCACACTTTTGATCATTATGTTAGCAATGGCCGTCACTTTTTACGCCGTTCTCTGGTACACCTTGAGTTTAACCCATGAAAGCATTTGGACTTTTGTGCCCAGTTCGGCAATGGCCTTGACCTTAATATATCTTGAGATGATGCTGCTGACAGCCGCAGCGATCTTCTTTTCGACCTTTGCATCTCCAGTCATGAGCGCTATGTTTACTTTAGGGGTTTACATGATTGGCCATATGAGCAATGACCTACTCTCTCTGGGCCAAATGAGTGGTCAGGCCATCTTGACTCAAATTACCCAACTGATTTTTTATGTTCTACCTGATCTGGAGCGCTTAAACCTGAAAAACGTTTTAATGAATGAGCCCATTTCAATCGAGATTTTTGGAAGCAGTTTGGCTTATGGATTGGTCTACATTGCTGCCCTACTGGTTTTAAGCATGGTAATTTTCGAAGGCAAAGAGTTTTAAGATGTTTCGTTTCTTTTTAATACTGCTACTCTTGCCCTTCGGTTGGGGAATACACACTTTGCATTTGGGGTTACAAGATAAACTGCCGCTTAAGCAAAATGTGAATCAAAGTGTTCGGCTATTGCCTCCTGCTTTTTTACAGATGATGAGCCTGGGCCACCAAACCCTCATGGCGGATCTAATTTGGCTACAATTGATTCAATATTTTGGAGCCTCGATCGAACAAAAAGTAGAACAAACCCACTTATTTGCATACATTGACACATTGACCAGTCTGGATCCTGACTTTGAAGACGCCTATGTATTCTCTTCTTATTTGCTTGCAGATCAACCAGAACAAGCGATGAAAATCCTCAAAAAAGGTATTGAAACCCATCCACAAAGTTGGCGAATTCCCTTTCAAGCAGGCTTTATTCAATACCTTAAGTTTAAAAACTATTCGTTAGCAGCTCAGTATTTTCAGATTTCCGCACAACGACCCAATGCGCCTGATTTACCGAATCGTTTTGCTGCGCAATTATATAAGCGCACAGATGCCGATGGGCATTGTCAAATTTCAATCCAGCTCTGGCAAGATGCCTGGGAAAAAGCTCCGAATAAGGAACTAAAAGAACAAGCTGAAAAGCATATTATTGAATCAAAAATTCAGTGCGATTTGAGACAATTGCGGCAAGCCATCCAAAGCTTTAAGCAAAAAACACAACAAGCCTGGCAAACCAAACAAAAAGAAGAATCACCACCCGCCCGCCCAGCCAGTTTCTTACCTCCTAACTTAGATGCCCTGGTAAAAGCGAAGATTGTAAGGACTATTCCCCAGGACCCACGTCAGCAAGCTTATGTCTATAGCCCCAAAACAGGTGAAGTCAAAGTCAAGCCTCTTGCCTGGCGCCCAATCGAACTCAAATTAACAGATATTTTTAAAAATTAAGAAAAGCTTAAACCTAGAACAAGAAAGATAGTTTGAAACTGCGGGATAAGTAGAGTAAGCCTTCAAAGGAGTTTACTTATGCCCAATGCTGCTTATCAGCCCCCTGGTAACCGAGGTGTTCTACAGGCCCCGCAACAGCTTTTTAAGTTGCCTGTGCCTATTTCACCCCCACAACAGCAGCGCCTAAACCGG
>JBBKWI010000190.1:0-30571 GCA_037968875.1 Candidatus Sericytochromatia bacterium
ATATGCAAGCGATAAGCACTGACGCCTAATGCAAACCAGACTTCGGGCTCGGTAGATCCCTGGCTCGCCACCTGGAAACGTGAATAGGCTAGTTGAAAGCGCTCTTGTTGTAACAACAAGAGGCCTTCCTGGTATTCACGAGAATGGACTTGCGCCTGTGCAACTGACGAGATCAGCAGACTTGCCATAGCCAGCCCTAGCAAAGTAGCCACCACTAGCAATCGCTGTTTCACTCAGATAGCTGAGCAAGCATTTCTCGCAAACGTTGATTGGCCAGCCCAGGATCGGCCTGACCTTTCGTTTGCTTCATCACCTGGCCCATCAAAAAACCCAGAATTTTAGGATTTCCATCCTGAAATTGTTCAACCTGAACCGGGTTAGCGCTCAGCACTTGCGAAATAATCGCATCTAGAGCGCCTGGATCTGAGATTTGACGTAAGCCTTTGGCTTCAGCCAGGCTTTCAGGGTCTTGCTCGCCAGTCATCAGATCTCCTAAAAGGCTTTTAGCCATTTTTCCACTCAGGGTTCCTTTGGCAATTAAAGCAAGTAAACTAGCTAGTTTAGCTGCAGAAAATCGAGTTTCTGTTAAGGTTTGACTATTCTGATTCAGATAAGCAGCAATATCACCCAGGAGCCACTTGCATGCCTCAATAGCATCAGCTCCTTCAGCAAGACTGGTATCAAAGAATTGGCTCAGCTCAATATCCCCAGCAAGAGTTGTGGCATCAATCTCACTCAGGGCATAGTCGCGAACATAACGCGCCTGCTTGGCAACAGGCAACTCAGGTAAGCGCTCACGAATTTGTTCAACCCAGGCAGGGTTCAGCTCATGCCAGACCAAATCAGGATCAGGGAAATAACGGTAGTCATGGGCTTCTTCTTTTGAACGCATCGAAAGGGTACGATTGCTAGCCTCATCCCAAAGACGCGTTTCTTGCACAATCGTTTCATTATTTTCCACTGCAATTTGCTGACGTTGAATCTCATATTCCAGCGCTTTTTGTAAAAACTTAAATGAATTTATATTTTTAATTTCGACACGGGTGCCCAGGGTCTCTGTGCCTACTGGGCGAATCGAAATATTGGCGTCACAACGCAAACTGCCTTCTTGCATTTTCCCATCACAAACCCCGATTGCCATCAGAATATTACGCAGGGTTTCTAAATAAAAACGTGCTTCTTCCGGTGTTCGCAGATCAGGTTCAGAAACGATTTCAATTAAAGGAACACCAGCGCGGTTATAATCGGCCAGACTATAAACTGAACCTGACATCCGATCAGCTCCTGCATGCACCAACTTACCAGCATCTTCTTCCATATGAATCCGATTCAGCCGCACGATGCGGGTTTGACCATTACATGTAATTTTCACTTGTCCCCGTTGGGCTATTGGGAAATCATATTGGGTAATTTGATAGCCTTTGGGCAAATCAGGATAAAAATAATGCTTGCGATCAAACTTAGTCCGTGCAGCAATCTCACATTCTGTGGCCAGGCCAGCCATGACCGCCAGTTCCAACACCTGCTGATTTAAAACAGGCAAAGCCCCTGGCAAACCAAGAGAAACCGGGCTGACCTGGGTATTAGGGGCAGAACCAAAATGAGCCCCCGCTTCACAAAAAATCTTGGATTGAGTGGTCAGCTCAGCATGAACTTCAAGACCGATAACAGCTTCGTACACAGTATGACCTTTCTAGTACTCATGTTGGGAATCTCTAGGCTGGGAAGAACCAGAAAACCAGGGCCAGGGCCGAATTCGAAACCGTCGCATGATGAGCACACGCAAGAGCCCCCGTGTTTTAGCATCAAGCTGCAGGGTGGCGCATTCAAAATCTTCTGACCAGATCCAATCGTAAACTGAAGACTGAGCAAAGTGTCTATTGCCCCAACGGCGAATGACACGATCATAAATTTGCTCAGTGATCGCGAGCAAGTCAATTAATATACGCTCCAGATCAGGAGACAAAGCTTCCGAGCTTGACATAGCTTTATTTTAACATTTTGCATTCAAACTGGAAGTGCTAAAGGCAAATGCTCAAAAGAGTTCATGCTAAGATAAAATTTAGGATTCGATACGAAAAGGGAAGATTATGTTTTTTAAACTCTTATTGGTGGGCATTATTATTGGTGTCGGTGCTTACTATTATGATCTAAAATCGGCCGAGACAATTATTAAAGATGCACAGTATTCCAGTCGTGAAACCGAAGTGCGCTGTAGAAACAACCATGAAAGTATGTGCAAATATTATATGACTCTTAAACTCGATAGCGAAAAGATTTTCTATGAGTTTCAAATCCCTCTGGAGTACTACCATTCAAAGACGGACGAAGAGCTCAAACGTCAGAGGTTCCCAGTTAAATTAAAGCAAAAAAAGATTTTCCCCGCTCGTATTCTTGATTTAGAGCCAAAATTACGCACAAAAATAGACGAAAAGCTCGCATTAGAAAGCAAACCTGGCTAAATCAAATCCCCCTCTAAAAACCAGTGATTCGGATTCAGTTGAGCTTGCCGCACGAAAATTTCAACCCCTTGCTGACGCGCCCGCTCTAGCATTTGCGCATAGATTGGGTCAATCTCAGAAGCCGCCGAAAACCCCACTCCATCAGTGCGTTGCACCACAAACAAAAGGATGGCACGGTGCCCCGCTTTTACCATTTGCTGCAGTTCCAATAAATGCTGTTGCCCCCGCTTGGTGACAGAATCAGGGAACTGGTTTTGGCCATTGCATAAAAGGGTGACCGACTTGACTTCAAGATAACAAAGAGCATCACTGACACAGTCAGAGCTCGGCGTCAGTAAGAAATCAATTCGGCTTTTTTCACCATAGCGCACTTCTCTTTTCCAGCTATAGCCACGCAACTCCGGGATCAGCGCATCACTCAAAGCATGCTCTACAATTGTGTTTGCTCGTTGGGTATTGACCCCAATCCAACTCTTGCCATTGTGGACCATCTCCAGGGTATAGGGCAGCTTACGTTTGGGATTCTCACTGAGAGACACAGCCACCTTCCAGCCCGGCTCAGCACAGCCCGTCATTGCCCCTGGGTTGGGGCAATGAGCAGTAATCATTTCACCATTGAGCTCAATATCTGCCAAAAATCGCTTATAGCGCTTAATCAGCACGCCCTGCTGCAAGGGCGGATCAAAAATCAGCATCTAGGCTATGAGCGCCAACCAGGGTGAGGAGCCTGAACCTGTCCCCCCCGTCAAATCATCAGCTTTCAACCCGGCCCGTTCCAGATCCGTATCTTGAATCGCCTGGCTATTATAAGCCAAGCGGAAATAGTTCAGCAGACCCCGCCCCGTCGCGGCATCATCAAAAACATCTCCACTCAGAGTCGCCTGAGCTGCTTTGGCAACAAAGTTTTGGAAGCGCCCACTGGCTCCATCCAATTCTTTCAAAAAGAAATCATAAACTGTCGCATAGCGGGTAATCAATTGGGCTGGATGCAGATCCCAACCCTGATAATAAGCATGCTTAAGTGAATGTCTGACATGATCTGCATGCAAGCGCCAGGCAGCATGGACTGCCTGTAAATTTTCTTGTTGCTGCACCAAATTCAAAGACTCTCCACGGTGTACCGGTACAGGCATAATATTGGTCGCCCCATCGGATAACATCTGGCCCGTGCTAGCCATCGAAACCTGCATCATATGACGAGAAAAATCGCAAGAAGGGTGATCCATGGTCTGATGACTGGCAATGATATTGCAAGAAGCGGTGTAGTCATAGGTGCCATAATGCACCCCCCGACAACGACCCTGCGCCGCCCGAATCAATTGAGGCATCATGACTCGGCCCTCAGCATCAATAATCGACTGAGTGGTTTCGATCATTAGCTCCATTTGCAAGCTTCCGCTGGGTATATTGTGGCGGGACTCTAGTTTTTCTAAGAGGCTTAATAAGCCCGAAACTTGAGCCGGGTCAGTCACTTTGGGCAGAGTCACAATAAAGTTATCAGGGAGCTTGCCACCTGTAGCTTCAAGCAATGAAGAAACAAAGCCATCCAGCGTACGGGCCGAACGCTGAAACAATTGCTCCGTCCAGGGCTTGATACGAATCCCAATAAAGGGAGGTAAAATGCCTTCTTTCATGCCACGAGCCACTTCTTGCGCCGTACGGGCAGCATCTCGGTCTTCTTCTTCATCCGGGCGATTGCCATAACCATCTTCAAAATCAATTCGAAAATCTTCAACAGGCTCACTAGCCAATTTACGCTTCACTTGCTCATAGATTTTATGGGCCAAAGCAGCCTGTGGAAAAGCTTTTCCGCTTTCAGGTTGGGCCTGCAAAGTCTGGGCCAGGGCCTCGGCTTCTTGCCAGCCCTGGGGAAGGTGCTCTGCGCAACTCAGACCTGCAGCTCGGGCCAAATAAACAAAATTAGGGGCATAGGTATCCAATGCTTTGAAAGCCAGGGTCCCCATTTTTTGGGCGGTTTCTGCTTTAAAGAGTTGGGCACCCCCATACAGGGTTTGAATTGGCTGACGCCCGACAATATCTTTACCATAATGCGCATCAAAAGTCTGCCAAAATTTTTGTAAAGCCGGTTGAATCGCTGCGAGGTCGTCTGAAGTAAGTACAGAATGCATGGGGGTTCTCCAGTAATTGTTTTTAAGCATTATACCTGCTCAGAACAGAGTTCATGTATGAACTCCTCGCTTCAGTAAGAAGCCCACTAACAATCTGCAGCCCAACGATCCCAGTACGAATTGAATCCGTTAGCCTTTTTTAGAAAAGGTCTCTAGCGTTGTATAGGCTTGATTCTGTTGAGCTTTATTGCTCAATAGCTCTTGCTGTGCAAAAGCGGACTGTCTGAACTGCCTGCTATTTTTGCGTGGCGCATAGCCTCCGACAACAAAAACCAATAACAAGCCAAATAAGAGCAACTTCATACCAGGCGATCCATGATGTATTGTTTGCGCATCGGGGTGTTTTTACCCATATAAAAGCCCAGCAACTTGGGCACTTCGTGCCGCTCTTGCACATTGACCGGTAAGAGGCGAATATCTTCACCAATAAACTGGCCAAATTCCTGGGGTGAAATTTCACCTAAGCCTTTAAATCGAGTGATTTCCACATCCCCTTTGAGCTTTTGGATCGCCGCTTGCTTTTCTTTTTCTGAATAGCAATAATGGGTCGCTTTTTTATTGCGCACCCGAAACAAAGGAGTCTCCAGGATATAAATATGCCCCTGTAATACCAGCGGCTCAAAGAATTGCAAGAAAAAAGTCAGCAGTAAATTACGAATATGCAAACCATCAACGTCGGCATCTGTCGCCAGAATCACTTTGTTATAACGTAAATTATCGGTGCTTTCTTCGATGCCCAGCGCCTGCACAATATTATAGAGTTCATCGTTTTGGTAAACGATCTTAAGCTTGGCACCATAACAATTGAGAGGCTTGCCTTTGAGCGGAAAAACCGCCTGGGTCATCACATCTCGCGACATCACAATTGAGCCACTCGCTGACTGTCCCTCAGTAATAAAAATAACCGATTCATCGCCCCGCTCATGCTTGCCGTTATAGTGGTATTTACAGTCTTTGAGTTTGGGCACTTTGATCGAAACTTTTTTGGCCTTATCCCGAGCGAGCTTTTTAACAGACTGTAGCTCTTTGCGAATGCGCTCATTAAAAGATATTTTGTGCAGCAGCGCTTCAGCAGTCTCTGGATTTTTGTGTAGATAATCTTCGATAAACTCTTTGATTTCTTGCACTATCCAACCACGGATGTCGCTATTACCCAGCTTATTTTTAGTTTGTGATTCAAAGACTGGCTCTTTGATTTTGACAGCAATACAGCCGGTAATGCCGTCCCGAACATCTTCACCTTTGAAGCTTTTCTTAGCGTATTCGTTGACGCCTTTGAGAATGCCTTCTTTAAAGGCCGATTGATGGCTGCCCCCATCAGAGGTATATTGCCCATTGACGAAAGAAAGATAATCTTCGCCATAAGCCGCTGTATGCGTAAAAGCAAACTCCATTTGGGCACTGCGATAATAAACGGCAGGGTAAAGCTTTTCGCTTTCAACTTCATGCTCAAGTAGATCATTGAGGCCATTTTCTGACATGAAAGTTTCGCCATTAAAAACCAGTTTCATGCCTGAGTTGAGATAAGAATAATAGGCCAGACGCTTGCGTAAAAACTCTTGATTATAATGATAATTACCAAAAGCATCCGGATCAGCAGTGAAGGCAACATAGGTCCCATTGCGCTCTTTGCTCGTGCCTTTGGTCTCTTCGATCAGAACACCCTTTTCGAAACGAGCTTCTGCATATTCACCATCACGATGTGAGCGCACCAGAAAATTAGCCGAAAGCGCATTAACAGCTTTAGTACCCACTCCATTTAAGCCAACAGAGAACTGAAACACATCGCTATTGTATTTGGCACCTGTATTGATCACCGAGACACACTCGACAATTTTGCCCAGAGGAATCCCCCGGCCATAATCCCGAATCCGTACTTCATGGCCATCGAGTTCAATTTTGATCTTTTTGCCATTGCCCATGATGTACTCATCAACCGCATTGTCAATGATTTCTTTGGCCAGGACATAAATGCCATCATCTCGGTGTGAGCCATTGCCCAGGCGTCCAATATACATGCCCGGCCGCAGCCGAATATGCTCCAGCGAACTGAGGGTCTTAATCGCATTTTCATCATAGGCAACGGGTTTGGTATTAGACATAAATACTCTCTGATTTTTCAAAATACGTGTGGGTGTATGATCGTGTGTATTTTATCATTATAGCAGCAGCCAAGACGTAAGCGGGAGGTTTTCACCTTTCTGAAGGCACCTAAAGAACCGTTACAATTATCTTTGTTGAGGATTTGTCCGGCTCCGAGGTTACAGGCATTGTTTCATTGCTACAAAGATCTGATTTGCTTTGTATCAGCGACACCTTTACTGGCACAATAGCAGTGCTACAATGTCAGCAAGATTTTAAGAAACGGGAAGCAGTATGAGCCAAAAACTTCATCTGGGTATTATCTTTGGAGGTCGATCAGCGGAGCACGAAGTATCGTTGCAGTCAGCACGCAATATTATCGAAGCTATCGATCGCGATAAATATGACTTGACTCTAATTGGCATCGATCGTGACGGCCAATGGTATCTCAATGACACCAGTCATTTTTTGTTGGCATCTCAAAACCCAGAACTACTCAAGCTCAACGAAGCTTCTCAAGCCCTGGTTTTGCGTCCCGGCTCTGGCGGGCAGCAATTGGTCAAAGTCAGCGATATGACTCATCTACCCGCTTTAGATGTGGTCTTCCCGGTTTTACACGGGACCTACGGTGAAGACGGAGCCGTGCAAGGACTCTTGCGCATGGCGGGTGTACCCTTTGTCGGCAGCGGCATTTTAGGCTCGGCCGTGGGCATGGATAAAGATGTAATGAAGCGCTTGCTAGTGCAAGCGGAGATTCCCACTGCTGAATGGGTCACCCTGCGTTCTCCTGATCAGGCCGATCTGGCTGCCATTCAAGCAGAAATTGGTAATTTCCCCTGGTTTGTCAAACCCGCCAATCTGGGTTCTTCAGTGGGAATTCATAAGATCAAGCAAGCCAGTGATTTAATGCCAGCCTTACTGGATGCTTTTAGTTATGACCACAAGGTCCTGGTTGAGCGTGGAATTACCGGACGCGAGATCGAATGTTCAGTCCTTGGCAATCAGGATCCGATTGTCTCCGTACCCGGCGAAATTAAGGTACAGGCCGAATTTTATTCTTACGAAGCCAAGTATATTGACGCTGACGGCGCCGTGCTGCAAATCCCGGCAGAATTGGATCCTGAGGTTCGGGCCGAGGTTCAGGCACTTGCGATCAAAACTTTTCAGGTACTCGAAGCCGAAGGCCTGGCACGCGTCGACTGCTTTTTAACCCCAGACAATCAGATCTATATGAATGAAATCAATACCCTACCTGGCTTTACCCAAGTATCAATGTATCCCAAGCTTTGGGAAGCCAGTGGTATTGGTTACCGTGACCTTTTGGATCGACTGATAAGCCTTGCTCTGAGCCGTTCTCAGCGCGAAAAAGAATTGCGCACCCGCTTCAAAGATTAACAGTAGATTATCTGATCAGTAAACATAGTTTAATCTCTGGCTAAACCTAGCAATATGATCCAATAATTTCATATAAGTTAATTATTAGAGAAAATTAATTGCGTAGAGGAAATTTGAATCATGAGTAACTTATCAGTCAACCGCCCCATCACCCAGGCCCAGCCCTTAGCTTCTGGCCCCAAAGAAACCCACCTCGACAAAATGGTCAATACCGTTAAAGCCAATACCGCTGACGGTACTTTTATCGGAGACAATATGTTCCTGACCGGTGCTGGCAGTCTGGTTGGCCTGGTCGCCGCTGGTTCTGGTGCAGCCAAAATCGTTGATAGCTCACCTGCTCTGCAAAAAGCTGTTGAGTTCACTTTCGTAGACAACGGTAAATTGGTTGCCGGCGCTGCCGCTGCCGCAACCTCTGCTCTTTTAGCTGAAGACGCCATTGCTTCTTATCAAGAAGGTTCTACTGGCAAAGCGATCGCTGAAGGCGCTGGCGCTGCAATTACTGGACTAGGAGCCGTTGAGCTCGTCGGTCGTCAATACAATATCCCCCTGGCCAAGCAAGCCCTGAGCACCCCTGTTGGTGAAGCCGCTAAATTTGCATATAAAAATGCCCAGGCTATCGGCGGAACGGCTCTGGCCGCCGCTGGTGTTGCCACTATGAAAGATGGACTCGACAATCTCAAACAAGGCAGCTCAATGCTGGGTGGCGCTGAACTCGTCGGTGGCGGCCTGGCCGTCGCTGGTGGCGTTGAGCTCGTCGGTCGTCAATACAATATCCCAATTGCCAAATCGTTACTCTCGACTCCAGCTGAATGGGTAGGCAAAAATATTCAAGCTGTCACCGGTGCGACTGCTGCTGCCGGCGGAACTGCAGCCATCATTAAAGGTGTCAGTGATTTTAAAGAAGGCAAAAAATTACAGGGCGGTGCTATCATCGCTGGTGGCGTCGTCGGCACCCTGGGTGGTGCTGAATTGATTGGCCGCCAATACAATATCCCAGTCATGAAAGAAGCCCTGACCGGTACTGCCAAAGCCTTGTTTACCTCTAAAGGTGGCGTGATTGCTTCTGGTAGTGCGATTGCAGCTAGCGGCCTGGGAGCTGCTGGAGATGGCGTTCGTCGCTTAACCACCCAAACCGGCATTCTAAATGATGCGATTGGCGTTGCTGAAGTCACCGCTGGTGTTGCCGGTATGACCGGGGGCGCTTCATTGATTGGTTATGCTACTGGCAACGCAAAACTGCAAAATGCCTTCACCGATAACCTCGACATTCTGGGTGGAACCGCTTTACTGGGCGCCGCTGGCGCGATGGGTAAATTCACCTACGAAGACATCAAAGAAAATGGCGTTGAAATGACCAATATCGCCTCTGGCGCTGGTGCCGCCGCCGCTGCTCTGGGTGGAACCCAAATCATTGCTGAAAAAATGGGCATTCCCGTACTTGATAAAGCCTTCACCAAAGGCGCGCAACCGATTGCCGCTGTTGGCCTGGGTGCTGTTGCTTACAAACTGGGTGAAGTCACCCTCAACCAGGGCAGCAAGCTCAGAAATGACCTGAGCACCAAAAACGTATTGATTACCGCCGGTGCAGCAACCGGAACGGTTCTGGCAGCCGCTGGCTCCGTAGCAATGGCTGGTAAAGCACTGAACATCCCCATCGCTGAGCGCGCTGGAATGAGCGTTCTCAACGGCGTTAAAAATGGTGCTGTCGCCGTTGGCGAAACCGCAATGGACAAAGTCATTGAGCCTGCTTTCAGCGCCGCTGTTAAGCATCCTGGTATTACTCTCGGCGCTCTGGCAGTCGCTGCTGGCGTTGGCTACTACGTCTATAAGCAAAACCAGGAATAACTCCTAAACAACATTATTAAAAGCGCCCCGCAGCAACAAATACTGCGGGGCGCTTTCTTGATCAACTCAGCTCAGTAATTATCAAAACAAATCACCCGATATGAAAAATAGGGCGATACCTTGCACCGTCTGCAAAACGACAATGTTAAACTGCCTGCATGTTAAACACCTGGATTCAGAAATGCGTTGATTATTTTTTATTAACCTTTGGTGCCATTTTAGTGGCCATTGGCTTAGAACTTATTCTGGCTCCTAATAATCTTGTGGATGGCGGCGTCACAGCTATTGCGATCATGTGCAAAGCCCTGTGGTCAGTGCCCATCTGGGTGGTTTTATTGGGGTTTAACTTACCGATAGTCGCATTAGTAGCAAAACACCTGGGCCGACGCTTTGTTATACGTACCCTCTATAGCAATGTGGTAGCGACCCTGGCATTAACTTATCTGCAGCCCAAGCCAGCAATTACCTCTTCAGAATTACTTATCGTATTGTATGGTGGCCTCGCCCTGGGGCTAGGTGTGGGCATCGTCGTTAAGAATGGCGGAGCTATCGATGGGACTGAGATGATCGCGGTATGGGTCAATAAGCACTTTCATATCCCCATTAGCACCTTTTTATTGGGGCTTAATGCGGTTATTCTCTCAGGTTCAGCCTTTGTCTTTGGATTAGAGCAAGCTATGCTTTCTATTGCCGTCTTTTTTATCGTTTCTAAATCGATTGATATGGTCTTAGATGGTATTAACCGCATGTTTGCGGTGATGATTATCTCTGAACAACCTGAGTTGGTGGGAAAAGTCTTGATGGAAGAAGGATCTCATCGCATTACTTTTATTAGTGCTGCAGGGGGCTATTCAGGGAATCCCCGACCGATGATTTATTGCATTACTGATCGCTTTGTTTACCCTCGGCTCAAAGAGATGGTTTTACGGGTAGATCCAACGGCTATTTTAGAAGCCTCGCTGGTTACTGAAACAGAGGGTTTACGTGCCCGGTCAACAGCCAAACCCTCTTTATAAACGATGCTTACGGGGTCTGTTTGAGAAACTGCGCTTTGCGCGCCATATTCAACAAAATTTCGGCAAAACTTGCTTTGTAAAGCTCCCATGCTAAAATAAGCCCATGCTTAAATCTTTGTTATTCACTGCTCTCACCTTATTGGGCTACTTTTACCTGATCACTCCTGCAGGAGCTAGCCAATCAGCGATTGCCCCTTATAACTGCCGCAATGGTGCATTTCCAGCAGCGGCACAGTTTCAACTGGCTCAAATTCACTTGCGCCCAACACAAAAACATCAACATTTTTACGATGATGTCGAAGGCTGTCCAGCGCAAGCCACTTGCCAGCAAAAATCCTATTTGATCCCTGGCGATCAGGTGATCGTGGCCCAATTGCAAAATCAATGGGCCTGTGTTTGGTATCCTGGTCAGCCTCATGAAACCGTGGGCTGGATGCCGATTCAATCGCTCAAATTTTTGCCTATTGGCTCTGAGCTTCCGCTCATAGCATGGCAAGGACAGTGGAAAAGAGGAGAGCAACCTGGACAGATTGAGATCAAAACAAAGGCCACTGCTGATGAAGCCTCTCTCAGCCTTGATGGTGAAGCCTTCTGGCTAGGAGCCATCCTGGAATCAGGAGATCAGGTGATACATACAGGTGAAACCCATGCCAGCGATTTGCTCCCGTTAGGTAGACAATTACACTTGACCGAAGGCAAAAATAAATACGACTGCCACATGCGCCTGACGCTTTTGCCCCCATATTTGATTGTGCATGACAATCGCCAATGTGGCGGGGCCAATGTCGTCTTTGACGGTATTTATACCCGTTCAGCTAAGAAACCGTCTTAAGGTAAGCCTCAAAGTTCATTTTTTGATAAGCCCGGCTCTGTACAAAATCCAGTAATTTACTTAATTCAGCCGGTGGGATATAACCAGGCATTTTACCGATTTCCTGGCCTTCGGGGCTTAAAAACATTAAGGTCGGAAAGCCCGGTGGACGAAATTGACGAACCCACTGAGATTCTGACTGTGTTTTCCCCTGATAAGTAAGCTGGCGCTTCTCTTTTTGAGATATTCTAACGGTGACAAATGATTGGTTTAGTCGCTGAACTAAGGCTGGATCTGAGCTCATTTCTTTAGCCATACGGTGGCAATCCTGACACCAGTCAGCATAGAAATGGACCAATACAAAACGCTTTTTCTGCTGAGCTTGTGTCACCCCCTGATCAAGCGGCAGCCACACGAGCGGTTTAGCCACAGCTGAAGCTGTAAAACAGCAAATCAGGGTCAGTGCCAATATCAGCAGCTTTGTTTTCATCGTTGAACAACCGTGAGTGTATTGTCCGTTATATTGCTAACAAAGACCTTATTTTGGGCAAAAGCCATTTTATGGTGACCCTTGCCTACGGTATGAGTAGCTAAAACAGCCAATGTCTGGGCGTCAATCACAGAAACAGATGCTCCCGCATCATTGCTGACCCAGATATCCATCGCATGATCGTGTCCTTCATGCTTTACACTCAGTTCAGATGGTGCCCGATAAATATGCACGGGACGTTCACCCACCGCTACCTTGCCTATTAAACGCTGTTTAGCAGTATCGATCACAGCCACTTCGTTAGAGCCCGCCATGGTAATTAAGACCCGCTGCAACTCAGGCACCCAAACCATATCCGTGGGGGAAAGTCCAATCTCTGAAAGCACAGTGCTTTGTTGGCTGCTAAAATCATACAATGTGACCGTATTAGAAGCTCGATTGCCAATAATCAAGGTTTGATCCTGTCCATCAACAGAAGCGATCGCCAGCGTTGCTGGCTCGTTACCCGCATTCAGGATTTGACTCTGGCCCGAAGCTAAGTTCAGCAGACTCAGATTATTATCTCCAGGATTGGGAATGGCTAGCCATTGCTGACCCAATACTAAGGCCCGGTGGCCTTTGCCATCGGCAGAGCCAGCGCCAACAGAATGTTTGATAACCGCCGCTTGCCGATCTAACAGATTAATTTCAGCGATAGCAGGCTCACCACTCAGAGAGACAAAAGCACGCTGAGCATCTGCTGAAATCTGCACTTTATCAGGCCCCATCCCAACCTCCCAGGTGTGGATTAATTGATGATCCTGTTGCGGATCTAAAAGATGAACCTGACCGGATTCAGCATTTAAGACCAAAATTTGCTGATCAGAAGTGGCTTTGAGGTACGAAGGCCCGCCCTTATCAAAACTCAGCGTCTTAATCACTGTGTTTTGTTTTGCATCAATCACAGAGAGGGTTTTGTCACCCGTATTCGAATTGTAGACAAAACCAGCGGCGGCGGCGATCCCATGTGGGACCTTGCCCACAGACAAAGTCGTCACCGTCTGCGAAGCTTGAATTGGCTGTGGCGTTAACGTATTCAGAGAAGCACTTTGACAAGCGCTTAAGCTCAGGCTTAGTGTAAGGCCTAAAAGAGAAAGAGAATGCAATAATTTCATGGTGTCGTATCCTTATTAATCTGTATCCAAATTTTCAGTCAAAGAACTGGTAATAGACCAAAGATCCTGCCAGGTCGGTTAATTGATTGGCTCCCACAACAGGTAAATCAGCCCCCAGCGACAGGCGAATACCTTGATTCATATCAATTTCGTATTGCAAGCTGGGCACCAGCTTGATCCGGCTAGCCGCTTGCCAACGATCAGGTCCTGCCGTCCAACGCCCCAATTGGCCATTGAGGCCCAGACCTAGCACCCATTGGGGGGCCAAAACCAAATTGCCTTGAACTTGATAAAGCAGACTCTGTCCCATAAAAAAAGGACTGGCTTGCACAGGAGGGTTGGCTAAAGCCTGGCTATAACCCAAATTAAGCAAAATCTCCCAGTCTCGACTCGTCAACCAATCCTGCCAGCTCAATTCGGCTTGTCTAAAATGGGCGGGAGAGCGATACACGCCCATGACTCCAGCGGATAAGTTAGCTACACCACTGCCCGTAAGATTGGCGGGTTTGTCGGTATCCACCCGACCCGTAGGTAAACTCAGGCTAGTCCAGGCTGCCAGGCCGATTTGATTGGCTTCCCAAAAGGTATAGCTGCCTTGTAATTGGAGATCACCTAAGCCCCCACCACTCGCTGAAGTATCCGTCGGAGCGATAGAACCAAAACTGCCCCAAGAGGCCTGATCCAGGCGATTAAATTGGACGGGTAAGCTCAAACCTAGACTCAAACTCGAAGTCGGGAAGTAAGTCACTCCCAGGCTTGCTGCTGCAGTCTGTAGGGCACTCTGACTGGGAGTGGGGTTCCACTGTCCATTTTCATTAAAACTACCTGTTATTTGACGAAAACTACCCCCTATTTGGATTAGCCACTGGCGTCCACCTGAAAACAAACTCGAACCACTGCCCATTGAGCCCAAATCAGCCGCAGATCCACTATTGCCACAGCCACAGCTGAGACAGGCATGAGCCACAGTCTGGAAGTATAAACACAGCAATAAACTCAGAACGTAAGTCCTGATCTGTCTTTTAAGTATGAAACTCACTTTAAATTGATTCCTAAACAAGCTTTTGTTTGATTCCCTTCAGATTAGCAGTTCTAAACCTTGCCAGATAAGACTTTAGAGCTGCATCACTTTGTTGCACCCAAGCCTATTGAAGCCCTGACGAGGAGCCCTTACAATAGAGATATGTCTCTTTTTCTAGATACCGATCTCGACGTACAAACCTCTTACACGCAAGCGAAAACAAAGTTTTTTAGGCGCTGGTTGATCCCCCATTTTCATCAGAAAAGCGAAAGTGAGGATCGACTAGCCTGGCTAGTACTCTTGCGTTGGCTGGCTATTGGGATTCAGCTTCCTGTGATTTTGTTGGCAACGCAATTAATGTTTATTCCGCTAGCGCTGAGCCCGCTTTTATTGGGACTCAGCGCCGGCTTGATACCCATTAATTTGTGGGCTTGCCACCGTCTCTCCCAAAGCCATGTGCCTGAAACGAGGCGTCAGCTTGAGTTGCTCTACTTTTTAGCATTGGATTTGGTTCAGTTTATGCTCATATTGGCTTTTACACAGGGCATCCACAACCCATTTTATCCACTCATTTTCGTGCATGTCGTGCTCGGCTCTGTGCTCTTGCAACGCGAACAAAACTGGGCTTACTGGATTATTTTAGGCGCAGGTCTCTATCTGCTTAATCCGGTGGTCTATATCTTTAATAGCCAACAAACTTATGTACGCATGGCAGCTCTGGTCTCATGGGGAATTCAAATGGGCGTCGTTACCGTTGTCTGGGCAATCGCAGGTGCCGCCTCACGACGGGTGGCACGTTATCGCCAACAACTAGAAAAACTCGCTCATCAGCAACAACAATTGCAACAGGTGCATTTGCTCGGCGCTTTGGGAGCCGGTGTAGCCCATGAGTTCGCTACGCCTCTGGGTACGCTGAAAATGCGACTCGAGCGTATCAAGCGTCAACAGAATCCTTTAAGTCCTGATTTAAAGGCGGCACTCAAAGCCTTAGATCAATGTGAGCAGCGCTTAAGAAGCATCTCTGCCCTACCCACACACGCAGAGCTTATCAATCTTAAGCCAGTCTTGATCCAGCCCTATTTACGTGATTGGGTAGCCAAGTGGCAAAGTCAACAGCCACAAATTCAGGTTCGTTTTGAAGATCAAACAACCACTCCTGCCCAGATATTTGCGCCGACCTTGATTTTAGATCAGGCCCTGGAGAATTTATTTCGGAATGCTGCCCAGGCTTTAGCCAAAACCCCGCCTTCAGAAGCACAGGTTTGGCTCGCTTTGCATCAGCGCCAATCAGGCTACTCAACTCAGATCGAATTAACGATTACAGATAATGGCCCGGGCTGGCCCGAGGCCGTCTTGAAACACCTGGGGGAACCTTTTGTAAGCACACGTACAGAAGGAACGGGTTTGGGACTTTATAGTGTGCATATGTTGGCATTAAGCCTGGGCGGTTCTCTTTGTTTAAGTAGCCCAGCAAGCGGCGGCGCCGCCGCCTGCCTAACCTTGCCTTTAGAAAGGAGCTAGCATGACACCTACACCACGTTTATTGATTGTAGAAGATGATCCTAATTTCCGTGAAACTCTGGCCATAGAGTTTCAAGAACGTCACTATCGTTTAGAAACAGCAGCTGACTCCAGTAGTTTGGAATCGGTCTTAAAGGAGATAGAACACTTTCGCTTTGCTCTGGTTGATCTGCGCTTAAAAGGCGATAGCGGATTGGATTTAATCGCCTCCATATTGTTCCATAGTCCCACTTGTCGGGTGGTAATTTTAACGGGTTATGGTAGCATCGCCACCGCCGTAGAAGCAGTCAAACGTGGAGCCGTTAATTATCTGACTAAACCAGCTACCATCGAACGAATCGAGCAAGCCCTCTGGATGGATGGAGAAACGAGAAGTATTGACGAAAATGAGCCTTTAAGCCTCGATCGCCACGAGCAAGAGTATCTTGAATACGTTTTATTGCAATGCCAGGGCAATATTTCCCAGGCCGCTCGCTGGCTGGGGATCCACCGCCAAAGTCTGCAGCGTAAATTAAAGCGAACAGGTCTGCGTTAAAGTCTGTTTTTTAAGCCCTTATTTAAAAACAAAAAAAGAACTCACTATCCCATAGATTTTTTCAAAGCTGTGCTTTACGATAATAGCTATTATTACCGTTTGATAATTTGTTTGTAGAAAGGCTCTCAATGAGCAATCCAATCATGGAGCATAAAGAAGAAGCAATTGGAAGTCATTTTTTAGTACCCTTTGCAGAATCACTTTCAATACGCGCGCATATACGCATCAATGAAAATGAGATGAATGATCCCCGGCAGGCCCGCAATTATTTTTATGATACGGCAGATCAAATACCACCCGTTTTACCCTGCTCCAACCCCCATTGCTTTGAAGGTTTACTCGATTTAAAAATGCGGATCTTAGAAGCGGTTTCCCAACAACAAACTTATATCCAAGAAAGTTTTGTCTGTCAAAACACATTAAGCCAGGGATCGAGAGACTTAAGTGAAGCCTGCCTCTATTTTTGTGAGTATGAAATTTGGCTAAATTATTAATCAACAATAATTAACGAGCTCATGAGGGTAGCTACAAATAGACCACCCAAAATTTAAGCTTTCCGTTCAATTATCCAAAACAAACATCCCATGCTAAAGTGATTAAGAAAGACGGTGCATCTATTTTGTCTAGCTAGACTAACTGACTACACCCATGAAAGAAACGAATGAAGAATAGTAAAGTAAAATCAACCAGCTCTGCATATGAATTTTTGTTTGCACACCTAGAAAGTGAGAGCAAAACGTACTTTGGTGTTTCTGATAAAAAAGAAATAGAGAAAACCGCAAAAGCCTGGATGAATGACAAAACAAACTCTTCACACCGATATCAAATAATTGAAAGCTACTTCCCTCAATCTCACCATATTCTGGACATGGCTAGTGGGTGTGGCACCTTTGTTTTTTATGGTCTACTGAATAACTATAATGTTTATGGTGTAGAACCAGAGCTTTGGAAACATGAGTTTATTCAACGCAAAGCCCAAGAATATAACTACCCGCAAAGTTGGTTAGATCAGGTCACAGTAGATATTGGAGAACAACTTCCCTTTCCAGATAATCACTTTGATTGTGTCAGTTCTTATCAGACTTTGGAGCATGTCCAAGATCCCTTTCTCTGCTTATGCGAAATGATTCGCGTCACCAAAACAGGGGGTGGAATCCATATTCAATGCCCAGACTACCGTTCTGCCATTGAGGGTCACTATCTTTTGCCCTGGCTACCTCTTTTCCCACGGAGCATTGCAAGGATCTACTTAAAACTATTGAAAAGACCAGTAAAAGGCTTAGAAACGATCCAGTATACAACGGCTCCTCGCCTAAAAAAATTATTAGCTAAAGCTGAAATCAAATTAGCAAAAAAGATCAAAGTCATCGACTTAAATGAGATCTATTATCAGGATATTCTAGAAAGATGGAAACTGGGGAAAGTAAAAAAACTGGCTTTTTTACTTCAATTCCTCTCACGAATAAAAAATATTCATCGGGGCTTTGCGGTTAACCTGATTATTTACGTTGTAAACTAAACTTTTAAAACCAGCTGCGGATTTTTTGACCAGCACCTTGCAGCCATCTGGCACTATCAATCACTAAATTTTCACTTTTCCAAATCAACCCCTGGTTATTGAGTTTATTTGAAATGAGCTGATTCATCTCTTGTGCACGGGTATTTGCCTGGCCAGCGCGTACCTCTGGCCCGCCCTTTTTACCATAAGCTGCCATGGTGATGCTATCCCAATTTTTTAGGTCTGGCGAACCACTATCACGTAGGTCGCGTAAGGCCATGCCTGTCGTCATCCCTACATAAGCAGCATTGTGATCTTCGGAACTGGTGCCATCATCACGCAATTCATGCACAATGCTGCCCCCACGTATCGTGACTGGAGACTGAGTCACATACCCCATAAATTGATAAAAGAGGGTATGAAAAATCTGGTTATTCGTTTTATCGTTGATTTCCGGGCGGAAGTCTTCGCCAAAGTGTGTATCCAGGCCATTACCAGCCCAGCCTGCGGCTTCCCAATTATTGTCTTTGGGAGGCAAACCCATCGCAGCCCAATCATCTTGAAAGGTTTTCACTAATGGATCTGGCGTGCGCACCCAGAGTAGGTTTTTATAGTCTTCCAGATGCTTAAAGGCGTCTTTGCCAATCACATTGACGACCAGATCTTGCATCGCAAAATCCGCTTGACGCTGAGGACTGAGTTGCTTACCACTATAATTGTCAATCGCCACCTCTGTCAGTTTGCCCCAAATTTCGACACCGGGTAACTTTTGGGATTGCAAGTCCCGAGCCAGAGTTTGTAATTGCTGAGCCGCTGCTTTGCGATCAGCCACGCTCACGTTCCCCCAGTCCGCTGGCACCGTCGCTTTGATCGAGTCCAAATGCAAATTCAAAGATGGATTCACCACACGCGTGCTCACCGCAGGAACTCTGATTGCACGCGCATCCGGTAAGAATGAGGGGTTGACAATCGAACTCTTGACAGGAGATGGAGAAGAGAGCACAGTTTCACTATTTGTAGAAAGAGGCTGATAAGGTTTGGGCGTGGGGCGAATCTGCATAATCTAAAGTGTCTCTCCTGATAATCGCTAATATTTAAATCACAAAAGGCCTGTCCTACTTATCGAAGATTCTGACCTAAACCTGAAGTGATTTGTGTCTTCGCTCCAATCTTTATAAAAGCCCTAATAACAATCCAAAAACCATCAATCGCGGAACGCAAGGACCACAACGGCTCCAGAAAGCATTTATAATCATCGCACAATAATAAACCATGCTTTAATTAGATTGAGAAGCAAAAACACAAGGATATCAAACGTGAATCGTATTAAGCAGTGGCCCTGGGTTCAGCCATTGATGCCAAAACTTCGTACTTGGAGACGTTCTTGGGATCAGCTGAAATATGCCCCAGCAAATTTTCAAGAAGAGCGAGACTCCAAAAAATGGTGCCAGCGCCAATTTGGGCAAGCAGATGATGTAGAGCGGGCTCTAGATCAGGTTCGGCAACAAGGAGGCTATTTTGGTGGTTGGGCGTTGTCACGAAGTGCCTTGCGAACATTTTCTGCCAAACTGTTTAAGCAATTTGAACACCCATTAATTGTAGAGTGGGGCTCAGGGCAGTCCACCTTGTTTTGGTCAGCTTTACGTCAAGAAATAGCCTTCACTTTTTGGGGTATAGAACACGATCCAGACTGGTTTTATCAATTGCAGCCTCAATTATCAGAGCACCCAGACTTTCACTATCGCCTCTGTGCTCTCAAACAATTCAGCGACCAGGAACGGCAAGCCCTCTGGCAGCGGCCCGAGTATACAGAACAGCTCTATAAGGATTTAGGAACGCCGGTCTCGGAGAGTGAGCAGAGCAATACCCGCTTGAAAAATGCATTTTATGACTTTCAGCCAGCAAACTGTTTTTCACCCACTTCGATCGACGGTGTTGTCCTGGATGGCCCCAACGGAAGTGGCCGAGATATAGCATTTGCTTTGCTGTATCCCTATTTAAAACCTGAGGCCTGGATTCTGATCGACGATTTTGATCATTACCCGTTTCTAGAAGGCCTCGGAAGCTTATTTAACTACGATCTAGTTCATGTGCAAATCAACGCAGGCAAGCGTTGGTGTTTAGTTGAACTTAAAGGCAAAAAAGCATGAACCAGCAAACTGTTATTTCAGCAAAAAGGACGACTCTCAATAAAAAGAACCCTTTGACTTAAATTATATTTTAGCGTTTGCAAGCCGGGTCACACGACCACCCCTGAACGAGCTAAGAACTGATGCACAAACCATTAATCAAAGGAGTGGTTTTTCCATACCTACATATTGCAACTAAACCTGAATACCCAGCACTGATCCCAAAGCGGTTAATTGTGTTTGCATCTGCTGAAAGCTTTCCGGTGAAATCGCCTGAGGCCCATCACAAAGCGCTTCGGCAGGTCGATCGTGCACATCAACCAATAGTCCCTGCGCCCCAATCGCAAGTGCAGCACGCGCTGCGGGTAAAACCATTTCGCGGCGGCCCAATGAATGGCTGGGATCAATTACCACCGGTAAATGGCTAAGTTCTTTGATTACCAGCACGGCTCCCAGGTCAAGTAGATTGCGGGTATACGGGTCATAATGGCGCAAGCCACGCTCACAAAGGACCACTCTTTCATTGCCTTCGGACAAAATATATTCAGCAGCCATCAACCATTCATCGATCGTCGCCGATAAACCACGCTTGAGTAATACCGGTTTATCCAGCTGACCAGCTGCTTTTAGCAAAGTGAAATTCTGCATATTGCGAGTGCCTATTTGAATCATATCGGCGTATTCGTAGACCGCATCAAGGCTTTCCATATCCAGCGCTTCAGAGACCACTGGCAAGCCTGTTTCTTGACGGGCCTGGGCTAGAATTTTGAGTCCTTCGACCCCCATGCCATGAAAGCTATAAGGTGAGGTCCGCGGCTTATAAGCGCCACCGCGTAAAATATGGGCACCAGCAGCTTTGACTTTGTGAGCCAAGCGCAGGGTCTGCTCTTCTGACTCCACCGCACAGGGGCCAGCCATCAAAACAAAATGTCCGGGGCCAAAGCAAGCAGAACCCACTTTAATAACAGAGTCAGCAGGATTAAAGCTGCGGCCCGCTAACTTAAAGGGGCTGGAAACCCGAATCACTTCTTTGACGCCATCCAATTGGCTCAATTGCTCACGTGCTTGAGAAGACTGGTTGCCCGTCACGCCAATGGCCAGAGAATGCTCACCGGGCAAAACATGAGATTGAAAACCCAAACGGGTAATACAGGCCAGCACCTGCTCAAGATCTTCGGGGCGGTGGTCTTTGTGCATTAAAACTAACATCAATGGGCCTCCAGGGCAGATTTTAATTCGTGGATATAATCACTCGCAATTTGGATGGCAGTCTCAGCGTCAGGGCTATCTGCAATACGCTTAACCAGAGCACTGCCTACCACCAGGCCAGCAGCCTGACCCGCCAGGTCACGAACATGCTCAGGAGTTGAAATCCCAAAGCCAACAATCACGGGCAACTTAAGCTGGCTTTGTAAAGTCTGCAGATCTTGCTTTAAACTCTGCGACATCTCACTGCACGCACCAGTCACTCCAGCCCGTGAAATATAATAAACACAACCGCTAGAAGCCTGTTCAATGATCGAAAGACGCTCAGGCGGTGTTGTCGGCGAAGCCAAAAACACGGTCTCTAGCTTCACTTGTTTAAGAATTTTCAAATAATCAAGCGCTTGTTCTGGTGGCAAATCCACCACCAAAACCGCATTCACACCGGCCTCCTTGGCTTGTAATGCAAATTCAGCTAAACCCAGACGATAAATAGGATTATAATAAGTAAACAGAATCAAGGGGGTTTGAAAACCTTCTTGCCGCAATTTTTGGATCATCGCCAAAACAGCTTTTAAATGAGTGCCCTGTGCCAACGCCCGTTCAGAGGCCTGTTGAATCACCGGTCCATCCGCCATCGGATCTGAGAAAGGCACACCCACTTCAATCAGATCGGCACCCGCTGCCGCCAATGCTTTCAAAAGTCTAGGAGTCGTAGCTAAATCTGGGTCTCCGGCGGTAATAAAGGGGATCAATGCCGTTTTAGATTGGGCTTGTAAGGCCTCTAAAGCTTGACGAATGCTCATGCATTTTCTCCTTCTTCGGTACTGTGGTGTTGATAGAGCTGATAGACATCTTTGTCTCCTCGCCCAGATAAATTGATCAGCAAACTATCTTGAGCTGAGAGTTGGGGGGCTTGCTTGAGAGCATAAGCCACAGCATGGGCGCTTTCCAAAGCAGGTAAAATACCTTCGGTTCGTGCCAAACGGTGAAAAGCAGCGAGCGCTTCTTGATCACTGACAGAGGTATATTGGGCCCGGCCGCTGTGGTGTAAAAAAGCATGCTCTGGGCCAACAGCTGGATAGTCTAAGCCCGCTGAAATCGAATGGGTGGGTAGAATTTGTCCATGTTGATCTTGCAAGACATAGGTTTCTGAGCCATGCAAAACACCCGGGCTACCTCCCTGAAAGCGCGCTGCGTGCTGTCCCGGTTCCAGAGATTGGCCACCAGCTTCAACCCCCGTCAGAGCAACTTCGGCGTCGTTAATAAACGCGCTAAAAATACCAATCGCGTTGCTACCACCACCCACACAAGCCACAACTTCTTTGGGTAAGTGACCTGTTTGCTCTAAAATTTGAGCACGGGCCTCACGGCCAATAATGGACTGGTAATCACGTACAATCGCAGGAAACGGATGCGGCCCAAGTGCTGATCCTAAAATATAGTGAGTATCTTCCAGATGAGAGACCCAGTGGCGCATGGCTTCATTCACAGCGTCTTTTAAGGTTTTAGAGCCCGCTTCAACAGGAATCACTTCAGCACCTAACAAGCGCATGCGATAAACATTCAAAGCCTGACGCTCCATATCTTTAGATCCCATATAGACCCGACACTCAAGTCCTAGCAAAGCCGCAGCAGTCGCGCTGGCGACACCATGCTGACCAGCGCCAGTTTCTGCAATAATCCGCGTTTTGCCCATAAAGCGGGCCAGCAAAGCCTGACCGATAGTGTTATTGATTTTATGAGCACCAGTATGGTTGAGATCTTCACGCTTCAAAAACAAACGCGCGCCCCCCAACTCTTGGCTTAGGCGCTTGGCTTCATAAAGCGCGGTTGGTCGGCCAACATAATGCTGCAACAAATGCTCTAATTCAGCCATAAAATCAGGATCCACCTGGGCCGCATGCCAGGCTTTTTCGAGCTCTTGTAGGGGCGTAATCAATGTTTCCGGGGCATACTGCCCACCAAAAGGTCCATAATAACCTATACGTGTTTGATCCGTCTGAGAGGATTGCGTCATCATATCTTCCTTTGAAAAACCTGTTGAAGTCGTTGGGAGTCTTTGATACCAGGAGCGACTTCCACACCACTGGAGAGATCCATGCCCCAGGGTTGAACCTGAGAAAAAGCCAATTCTAAATTATCGGAGCCGAGTCCTCCGGCCAGTAAAACCGCTTGCCTGGGGTTTGCTAAACCATTTTGTTGAACCAATTGACGGGCCAGCTCCCAATTGGCCACCTGACCGCTGCCACCCCATTGGCCGGGAACAGCTGCGTCAACTAATAACGCCTGACAGTCTGCGTAAATAGATGCCACTTTCAGGTCGGCTGCCTGACGCAAACGCAAGGCTTTGATCACAGGCAAGTCAATCTCAGCACAGTCTGCGGGTGTCTCATCGCCGTGCAATTGCACATATGACAAGCCGACTTCGGTAGCGATTGCATTCACTTCTGCCGGACTTGTATTAACAAAAACGCCCACACTTAAAACCTCAGTAGGTAAGGCCCCAATGATTTGAGCAGCTTGCTCCACCGAAATAAATCGGGGGCTAGCTGCATAAAAGACAAAGCCCAGAGCCCAGGCGCCTAATTCTACAGCCAGTTGTGCATCAGCCAGGCGCGTGAGCCCACAAATTTTAACTCGCATTGTTACCCACTATCATCTCTTTGAGGGCCAGACCTGGCTGGCCACTGGCCATCAAATGGGTGCCGACTAAACAGCCATGGTAACCCCACTCTTCAGCTAATTTCAAATCAGCATGTGATTGCAAACCGCTCTCACAGATTTGCAAAATACCAGCGGGGATCTGTTGAGAAAGTAAGCGTGAAGTTTCTAGATCTGTTTGCAGGGTCTTCAAATTGCGATTATTGACACCTACCAGCCGAGGATTAAGTGTTAACGCCAACTGAAGCTCTTCGGCATTATGTACTTCAATCAGGGGGGTTAAGTCCAAATCAAGAGCTTCCTGATACAAGCGCTTTAAGCTCTCAGCCGGGAGCATAGCAACGATCAACAAGCAAGCATCCGCTCCAGCCAGACGTCCCTCGACAAGCTGATAAGGCTCTAAAATAAAATCTTTCATCAGCAAATGCGCCGCTGGGAAACGTGCGCGCACCTGAGACAAAATTTCCAGACTGCCTTGAAAAAAGTCGGGTTCAGTCAAAATCGAGAGCGCCGCCGCCCCATTGGCTAAATAGTCGGCAGCAACAGTCAGGGGATCTAAATCCAGAGCAATTGCTCCCTGAGAAGGGCTGGCTCGCTTAATTTCAGCAATCACATTCAAACCAGGGTGTTCAAATACGCGCGCAAAATCATGAGTTGCTCTAGCCTGAGGCAGCCAATCTCGCAATTCATTTTCAGGGATTAATTGGCGCTGAGTCGTCACCCGTTTGCGAGTGGCAGCAGCGATTGTTTCTAATACACTATTCATAGGGATTGTAACCTTTCAATCAAACTAAGCACACGGCCATTATCTAAAGCTTCAGCGGCTAAGTCCACGCCTGCTGACAAGCTCTCCACCTGATCGACAATCCAGAGCGCTGCAGCTGTATTGTAAAGCACCAGATCTCGACAAGGTCCTCTTTCCCCCGCAAAGATACGTTTCAAAATTTGAGCATTTTCAGTGGGGCTTCCACCCTCTGTCCCTGTTAAAGCCTGGGTGCGCAAACCCGCATCTTCTGGATTGACTTGATAGGTTCGAAGTTTTCGACTTCTAAGTTCAGTGACCTGCGTAGGCCCGGCCAGGCTCAATTCATCTAAGCCATCTAAAGAAGAGACCACCAGAGCCGATTGTACCCCTAAATTATTAAGAACCTCAGCCAAAACAAGCGTTAAATCAGGATCATAGACACCCAGAATTTGATGACTGACCTGAGCGGGATTACACAAAGGTCCCAACAGATTAAATACCGTACGGATACCCAGATTGCGTCGAATTGTCGCCACCGCTTTCATTGCCGGATGAAAAGCGGGTGCAAAGCAAAAGCCAAACTGATGCTCAGCAACTGCTGCCTGCACCTTTTCGGGGCTCTGTTGTAGGGGGATTCCCAGGGCCTCTAAAACATCAGCACTGCCTGACTGACTGGAAACGGCACGATTGCCATGTTTAACAACAGGCACACCCAGGCTGGCGACCACCAAGGCCACCGCAGTGGACACATTGAAAGTATTACCGCCATCTCCGCCGGTACCGCAGGTATCTAAGCTAATGCCAGGAATAGAAACGGGCAAACAATGCGCCCGTAAGCCCCGTGCAAACCCTTCGATCTCCGCCGCACTGGCTCCGCGTGTACGAATCGCGCCCAATAAAGCCCCGGTCACTTCTGGCGGTGCACTTTCGTCAATCATAGCGGTTAAAGCTTGTTGAGCTTGATCTCGATCCAGGGGCTGGCCTTCGCAGATCTGCTCTAAGAGTTCTCGCAAGGGATTCATAAATTGACCCCAACAGCGATTTGATCTAAAAAGTTTTGAATCAAGTCCAATCCATGATCTGTCGCCAATGATTCGGGATGAAACTGAAGACCTTGCAAAGGAAATTCACGGTGTTTTAAACCCATGATAATCCCTGTCTCAGTTTGAGCAGTAATTTCCAGGCAATCAGGGATGGTCTCGGGTTGCACACTTAAAGAGTGATAGCGCGCAACACAAAAAGGAGAAGGCACGTCGGCAAAGACGCCTTGTTCTTGGTGCGTAATCAAAGAGGTTTTCCCATGCATCAGTTCAGGTGCTCGGCCCACTTTAGCTCCAAAAGCACAGGCCAGCGCCTGATGCCCCAGACAAACCCCCAGCATCGGGATCTTAGAGCCAAGCTGCTGCAATAAATCCAAACAAATGCCTGCATCTCGCGGATGGCCTGGACCCGGTGACAAAACAATACCAGCCGGTTGGCGTTGCTTGATCTCAGCTATAGAGATCGCATCATTGCGAATCACTTTACAGTCAGCACCCAGCTGAGAAAAATACTGGTACAAATTATAAACAAATGAGTCGTAATTATCGATAATCAGAATCATTTAAGGTCTCCTGACTGCTTATTTTCTAGAGTCACCGCATTGGCCAATGCAATTGCCTGAAACAAAGCCTGTGCCTTATTGCAGACTTCTTGATATTCTTTTTCAGGGTCTGAATCAGCGACAATCCCAGCTCCTGCTTGCAAAGTGACTTTTTGATCTTGAATACAAATGCTACGTATCGTAATACAGGCATCCAATTGTCCATCAAAGCCATGATAAAAAACCGAGCCACCATACCAGTCGCGAGCCTGTGGCTCAAGCTCTGCCAGCAATTGCATCGCACGCACTTTGGGTGCCCCGGATAGCGTTCCCGCCGGGAAACAAGCCAATAAAGCGTCAAAAGGTGTTTTGTCGGTAGCTAATTTGCCATCCACCTGTGAAACCAAATGCATTACATGTGAAAAATGCTCCACTTCCATATAACGAGAGACCTTCACGCTTCCCGGTCGAGCCACCCTACCAATATCATTGCGTCCGAGGTCTACTAGCATCAAATGCTCTGCGCACTCTTTTTCATCAGCTAAGAGCTCTTCGCCCAAAGCAAGATCTTCACTTTTGTTTTTACCTCGGGGCCGAGTCCCGGCAATTGGGCAATTGCTAATCTGTTGCCCATCGGATTTGACTAGCATTTCAGGAGATCCTCCCAATAAAACCTGCTGGCCCGTATTGAGATAGAATAAATAGGGTGAGGGATTTAGACTACGCAAAACCCGGTAAATCAAAAAAGGGTCTGCCTCTAAAGGTACTTCAAATCGCTCAGAGAGCACTGCCTGAAAAATATCGCCTTCTAAAATATGCGCTTTTAAACTTTTCACACCTTCACAAAAGCGTTCAGGTCCGGCCAGCCCGCGAGGAATTTTAGCCGTCGCCAGATCAGGTAGCTCGAGCAACTGCTCTGCTGCTGCAGGCTGACGTAATTTGATAAGCGTATGCGTAATAAAAGCCTTGGCTTGTGATTCTTGAAGCTCTACATCCCCACGCTCAGGAAAAATATTGACGAGAATCTGAATTCGGCGCTTGAGATGATCAAAAATCAACAGATTTTGAAAACGCATCAGGCAAGCTTCTGGCATTTGGCCTGGCGGTAAAGGAATGGCCTCCAAATAGCGCACAATATCATAGCCTAAATAACCGACATAGCCACCACAAAAAGGGGCCAAATCAGGTGCAGCCGCAACCTGTTGTTGCTCTAAAATGGCCTTAAGGGTTTGCAGTGGCGGTCCCGGCAAGGTTTCGATCTGCCCCTGCCAATGACGCTCCAGGCAGCCCTGTTTTAAGATCAGACTTTCTTCAGGGTTCAAGCCTAAAAAGCTATAGCGCGCCTGATTAAGATCTGCTCCTCCGCTTTCAAATAAAAAGCAAGCTTCTTCAGGATTCAAGCGCATCAAGGCAGAAACTGGGGTTAAGGTATCCATTGGAATTTCATGCACCCGCCTTAAAACAGGACTATAAGTATCTTTTAAAGCGACTGGACTATCATGCTGCATCTCGTTAACCTTTGCTGAAGTGTGTTTGGGACAAAAAATGAAAAAACCACTGTAACAACAGTGGTTCAAGGGGGAAAACTAAAAAGGGAATAAATTTCCTATAGACCTAAGACCACTGGCGGTTCAGCACCACCAGCGCCAGCTCTTAGCAAAGCTCGTATATGTCGGAAAAAAAGTTCTCATGCTGTATATTATAGGCCCAAACTGCTTCAAATTGTCAAGAACGCAAAAACATAAGTACTCAGGTCAGCCCAAATCAATCATTGGATTCTCTGGGCATTTTCCTTAGGATTTGATGATACATATCTTGCAGAAGCAAAAACCGGGATAACTCGCCCCCCTGATCAGGATGGTGCTGAGTCGCCAATTGACGATAACGTCTCTTTAATAAACTGAGATCATTAAGATCTTCTTCTTCAAAGCCAATCGATTGATATTGTTGAGAAAAGAGATCGTGCTTCAAATTAAGCATTTCTTGAATTTTTTTCTGCATGTGTTCTGGTAACTCAGCCCGACGAATCCGGCGATAAATACTGGTCTTAGCCTCATCACTTATATCCAGTTCAAATGCGGCAACATACTGAGCCAATATACGCTTGCGTAAGCTAGACAATTTACGTTCTTCTACGCCATAAGCTTGTGGAAATCCATAAGCCTGAAATGACTTTTGGTCAGGCCAGACAGCCCAAAAGCAACGCTCAAGACCTAAATCATGGACCAAAAAACAAATCTCTTGATGGCTCAATTTAGGTGCTAGCAAAAAATTGTTACCCCCATTATTTTTCTACAGTAACATTGATAGATTAGATTAAAACAATATCAGATTAAGCTCACGAAGCTCTCAGGCCAGACTCAATTTGACTGTATATCCTGCGTAATGGATCAAAGCGTACTATAAAATAGAGCTAAGCAATCACCAATAAGGACTCTCATGCCTGAAGAATACATTCACTTTCATCGTTACAGTATGGGCCCTGAAGAAAAACAGGCCTTGATCGATACCCTCGATTCAGGCTGGATCACCAAAGGCCCCCAGGTCGCCCAATTTGAAGACGATATCAAAAGTTATACTTTAGCAGAGCATGCTCTGGCATTAAACTCTTGTACAGCAGGCTTACACCTCGCTTTACTTGGCTTAGGAATTGGGCCTGGAGATGAAGTTATAACGACCCCACTGACCTTTGTCGCCACGGTCAATATGATCTTGGCCACTGGTGCAACAGCAGTCTTAGCTGATATTGATCCCCAAACTTTGAATATTGACCCTCAGGCCATTGAAAGCAAAATAACCTCTAAAACACGAGCGATTATCCCTGTTCACATTGCTGGGCAACCCTGTGATCTTGAGCCCATTTTAGCTCTAGCGGCACAACACCAAAGCCCTGCCCGCATGGGCATTCATGTCATTGATGATGCAGCCCATGCGATTGGCGCAGCATATAAAGGCAAAAAAATTGGCGCCTGGTGCGATGCAACTGTCTTTTCTTTTTACGCCACTAAAAATATTACCACTGGCGAAGGTGGTATGTTGCTCAGTTCGGATCAAGACTTGATTGAAAAAACAAGACCGCTTTCACTACATGGCTTAAGTAAAGATGCCTGGAAACGTTATTCAACAGAAGGATTTCAGCATTATTTAGTCGATGCCCCTGGCTATAAATATAATATGACAGATTTACAAGCTGCGCTGGGCATCGTTCAGCTCAAAAAATGCGACCAATTGACGCAAAAACGCGCAAAACGGGTTCAGATTTATAAAGAAGCTTTACAAGATCAGCCACTCGACTTTCAAATCGAAATTCCAGAAATTGAACATGCCCACCATCTCTTTCCTGTGCGTTTGCAATTGGAAGCCTTAAGTATTAGCCGAGATCAAGTCTTGAGCCATTTACAAGCGGCCGGTATTGGCTGTGCTGTTCACTTCATCCCTGTGCATTGGCATCCCTACTACAAGGCCTACTTTGGCCAAAATTCTGAATTTAAACATGCAGACCAAACCGGTAAGTCGTTACTCTCACTCCCGCTTTATCCTGACTTAAGCGATGCACAACAGGCCCGTGTGATTGATGTGTTTTCTCAAATTCTAAAGAAGTACCAACGATGAGAAAGCAGCTTGGTTTTTTGATTGCCCTCTTGCTGTGTGCTCCGGCCCAGGCAGAAGAAGCTGCTATTTTGGGCATCAAGCCAGGTAAAACTCTCGGCATCAATGCATTTTTACCTCAGCTAGCCACTCACCCAACCGCTCCTTTGCGTGTTGGTATTCTCCCACTAAGCACTCGCAGTGACACACTCCCTGAAAGCTTAATAGAAAGCCTGTCTCAGGTTCTAAAACAGGAGCATTCCCAAATAGAATGGCAAATCATGTCCGCCCCCCAACAAGTAGACACAGAAAGCCAACTAAATTATAATTTGCAAATGCAGCACACTGCAGCAGAATCCGGAGTAGACATCATCCTCTCGACAAGAATCCAAAAAGTCTTATCTGGCCACTGGATGCTTTTTTCATTTTATTCAGGTGCTTCTGGTAAAATCCTTTCATCTCATAAAGCCGTTATTAAAGACTTTGGCTCATCGAGTTTAAATGCAGATTTGGCAACAGCTTTTGATCAGTTAGATCTGATGCCAGCCGTAAATGATTTAGAAGATCCGACAGGGGCTAGTATCTATCTGCGAACAGTACCCGAAAATATGCATGTCTATCTCGACGATAAATTGGTTGGCATCAGCCCCTTAATTTTAAGGCAGGTTCCACTCAGCGCTAATATTCTGAAAACATTTGAA
>JBBKWI010000191.1:0-19294 GCA_037968875.1 Candidatus Sericytochromatia bacterium
CCCTCAATTAATCTTCCCTGATTTGCAGATGATCAGCTCCATCAAATCGATCGGCTTTGCTAGCTGCCATCGGATTCTGGCGAATATATTTCCGAATCCGGGGCAATGATTGATGATCCCGCACGATCGAATCATGAAAGGATCGCTGCCACTGAAAATCTGATGCACCATTCTTGCGCGCATGGGTAGTGACGACATTTTTAAATGATTTGATGATTTTGGATAATTGCCCATAATGGCGCGATGCCTGCGATGCCTGCGTACGGGCCGAACAGTGTTCGGCCCCTGCACCATCCCCTGCCAATGCGGCCCCTGCACCCGCCAATGCAGCATCCCCCCACGCCGGCATCGCACCCGCAATCCAGATAATCCCATGGATATGATCAGGCATCACAATAAATTCATCGATGGAAACGCCAGCATAATGCGCCGGGATTTCTCGCCAATATTGATCGGCAATCTGGCCCAGATCATTCAATATCATCTGGCCATTCACAATCTTGCCAAAATGATGGGCCAGATTAAATCGATCTTTCAAACAGATCGTCACAAAATAGGCCCCTGATCTAGAATAATCATACCCTTGCAATCGCAATAATTTACGCTTGCGCATCATCCCTCCCCACCCAAGCCTGAATATGATCTAATATTAACGCAAATCGCTAAATCCCCTTCCGAAGAATATTTTGGCAACGTATGCTGAAAAGCAGCCCAAAACAAAGGAAGACCCATGCAGACCCCCGATCACTTGCTCAACGCCCATTATCAGGACCGCTATTTTGATGTCGTCAACGCCATCGCAGAAGCACACCACGTTTACTTCGAAGGCTGTCAGCTGCTCAGCCATTTGAAAGCTCAGCAGGGGCGACTCAAGATCGGGGAAACGGGCTTTGGTGCTGGACGGGTACTGCTAGCGTTAATTGACTTTTTAGCCGAGCAAGCCAGCCACAACCCGCCAGAATCTCCTTGGCAAATTGAATTTGCGTCGGTAGAACTGCATCCACTATCCCCTGAGCGCCTGGCTGATTTGCTCAATTTGTTTCGACCAGTAGAGCCAGGTTCCAGTATGGGCCGGTGGATTGACTCAGTGACCGCTGCGTATTCTCAGTTTGATTTGAGCCAGTTTCATGGCTGGCAAGAACAAGTCATCAACACACCTTTTGCGACGGTCACTTTGCGACTCTGGTTAGGCGAAGCGCTCGAAATGCTGACTGCTTTAGAGAGCAAGCAAGACCTGCGAGATCTTTGGTTTCTAGAAGGCCACGGCCCCAAAGCCAACCCCGAAATCTGGCGACCTGAGATCTTGCAAGCCGTCGGGCGCTTAACACGGGTAGGGGGCCATTGTGCGACCTTTACTGTCGCTGGTGAGCTCAGACGGGAACTGCGCGAAGCTGGCTTTAAAACCGATCGTCTGCCGGGTATTGGTGGCAAAAAACAAGTCTTGCGGGGCACCCGCCGGGAGTTAGGGACAGGTCAGCGTGAGGCGCTTCAGGTCGTCGCTTATCGCCCAGAATGGATCTTACAATTTCAGACATTGGCCAGTGAAATCCGCCAGGCTTGCCAACTCAAATCGCCCGAACTCTTGCTGGGCATTGCTCATATTGGCAGTACCAGCGTGCCAGGTCTGGCAGCCAAACCGATTCTAGACATCGATTTGATTATATCCAGTCGCTTGCACTTGCCCGAGATGGTTCAGATATTGACTGATCTGGGCTATATTCATCAGGGCGACAAGGGCATTCCAGGCCGTGAAGCCTTTGCCGATAGCACACAAAGCACCCGGCCTTCACATCATCTTTATCTCTGTGCTGTCGATTCAGCGCCATTACACCAGCATCTTTTGCTACGCGACTATTTACGCAATCAACCCGAACGCGCTGCTGCTTATGGCCAGCTCAAACAAGATCTGGCCAAACGATACCCCCACGATCGCAGTGCGTATACGGGCGCTAAGACCCAGCTGATCAATCGTTTATTGGCTGAAGCCCGAACTTCAACTTTCTAAATAATTGATTATGCGGCCCTCTAAACCTACGTGAAGTGATTTTCAGCTGAACTCACACCTTGATATGTTTTTGCTAATATACCCTTTAAAATTAAAAAAGTTGGGAAGAATAAACGTGCGTTTAATCGGCTTCGGATTGTTAGTAGTATGTTTAAGTTTTAATGGCTGTGTACCTCTGGCCGTAACGCCAACCAGCTTTCAGTTAAGTAAGGAAACAGGCGAATACGAACAGGAATTTGTACGTATCTATAGTGAAAACCAGCCTATCTCTGCAACATCTCCTATAGTAAAATTCACGAGCGGCATCAGTCTGTTACCGATTATTGAACCTGGCCCCAATTCCGAACATCTCTTTACATCATCCTTGCCAAATGCAAAGCAGCTCATCGCTCCCCTTGAAGTTCAAAAAAACGCTGATTGGAAAAAATTATTGGTTCAAGGGGTTATTGATATCTTAAAACCTTATCAAATCACCTATTCCCGATTAAATAAGCAACTAAAAGCCTTACCAGCGTCACGAAAACAATCCCAGAAACAAGAACTCTTAGTAGAGTTTTTCGAGCTAACGGAGCAATTTATTAGCAAATTCATCGAGCTATTAGAAACTGAAGATGGGATCCAACTGGTGGCGAATGGCTTATCATCCCAATTACTGTTTGAAAAGTTAGGAACGCAGTTTGAACGGTTAGAAAAAATCTCTCCTGAAGCACAAAAAGAGCAAGCAAAATTGAATTTATTTATCTTCAATCAAACACGACTAAACTTACAATCAGCAACTGTCTTGTCCGAAGAAAATTATCAAATTGCTTTAGAAAAATTGATTCGCCCTCAGGAAGCCTCATCACCTTGGACTTTTTTAGGTGGTCAATCCTTAGTGGATGAAGAAAAACATCTTAATTTAGAGAAGATCATTACCTATCTAAAACAAAAACGCAACGATCTTGGGCACTTACATCCCCCTCAAAATAGACAACACCAACACGGAGTCTATTTTGCTCTGCTAAGTTTAACAATAGAATACTTTGAGGATTTCTCTCCATCATTTAGTAGAGATGAGGTTTATACCCAGCTTATATTCAACCTGAATCAGGACGAGTCCTTTGTATATATTCATAATGCTTATCAAGCATTAGCCCGTTTGCTGACAACTGAAAACCAATCAACTCCTTAAAACCCACAAAACATTTCTCACGCCTGATCCACTCAAAATCTCTGCTTCGTCCTGCAAAAAAACTGTGTTATAATCCCTATCAATTGTATTGTCCGCAATGCAGCGCTATGCAGAAAGGAACCCCACCCTCCGTATGGAAAAAGTACAACTTAGAACCTACGTTTTCATCGACCAAATGCAACCTCAGTTTGCCGCCTATTCCGCCAGCGTGGCCCAGGGCTATTTGCCTGTTCAAGGCCAAACTGCTTTATATGTAGAAATTGCACCTGGTATGGCGATCAATCGCCTGATGGACATCGCTCTCAAATCCACCAATGTGACCCCAGCAGAACAAATTGTTGAGCGTCGCTATGGCATGTTAGAGCTTCACTCTGACTCCCAGGCTGATGTTCGTGAAGCTGGTGCCGCTATTCTCAAAGAGATCGGCGCCACTGAACAAGACCGCATCAAACCCAAAGTGGTCTCTCATCAGATTATTCGTAAAGTAGATGCCCACCAGGCTATGCTGATCAATCGCTATGGCCGTAAAGGCATGATGTTACTTGCCGATCAGAGTTTGTTTATCTTAGAAACCTACCCCGCTGGTTATGCGACGATTGCTGCCAATGAAGCAGAAAAAGCCGCAGACATCAACGTGGTCAATATCTTTGCCGCAGGCGCCTTTGGGCGTGTTTATCTCGCTGGCGAAGAGAAAGATATTGTTGTCGCTGCAGAAGCCGCCCTGGCTGCCATTGAAGATCTCGATGGCCGCAAAGAATAATTTTTTAAATTTTGCTCACCCACTATAAGGAGTATTTGTTAAATGTCTGAAGCACTCGGAATGATCGAAACCCGTTCGTTTGCAGCCTCTGTAGAAGCTGCTGATGCCATGGCCAAAGCCGCCAAGGTAGAACTCGTCAGCTACGAAAAAACCGGAGGTGGTTATGTGACCATCGTGGTTCGTGGTGATGTTGCTGCTTGTAAAGCCGCTACCGAAGCTGGCGCACGCGCTGCTGAAAAAGTCGGCGAAATGGTTGCCGTCCATGTCATCCCAAGACCCCACTCTAACGTGGAACGTATTTTACCCTTAGGTCGCCAAGATCAGAACAGCAAGTCTGACGGCCGTAAGAGCGAGAGCTAAGCTCCCGTGTTACTGGGAAAAGTTATCGGCACAGTAATTGCCAGCCAAAAAGACCCTAAACTAGAGGGCCTGACCTTTCAGGTGCTCCAGATTATGGATATCAAGGGCAAATTAAGCTCTACTTATGTGGTTGCCGTGGACGCCGTCGGCGCAGGGATGGGTGAAACCGTCATGTATGCCAGTGGCTCCTCAGCACGCCAAACGTCCGTCACCCACAACAAGCCATGTGATGCTGTCATTATGGCGATCGTGGATGCCTGGCACGTTGATGGCAAAACCATTTACAACAAAGCAGAAGAAGGCTAAGTGAAACATGGAGATTTCTGAAGAAAAAATCCGCGCCATTGTCGAAAGGGTCGCCCATCGGATCCACAGCGCTCCGCAAGCGCCGACAATAGCAGCTCCTGTCATGAGTGCAGGAGACATGGGCATTTTTGATGATGTCGATTCAGCAGTGACTGCTGCGACCCAGGCATTTGAACAATTTCAGCAATTCTCCTTTGAGTTTCGCAAGTCAATGATCACGGCGATTCGTCAGGCCTGCCACCCGCATGTCGATATTATTTCACGCATGGCCGTCGAAGAAACCGGTCTCGGCCGGGCTGAAGACAAAATCGCCAAAAACGTGCTCGCGATTGACAAAACGCCGGGGCCTGAAGTTTTGCTAGCCAAAGCTGTCAGCGGCGATCTGGGTTTAACAATCAACGAGCGCGGCCCTTTTGGTGTGATCGCTTCGATCACGCCCTGCACCAACCCGACCGAAACGATTATCAACAATTCGATTTCGATTCTGTCAGGTGGCAATAGCGTGGTCTATTGTCCGCACCCTTCGGCAAAACGGGTCTCCAATTACATGATCAATGTGATCAACCAGGCGATTGTCTCGGTTGGTGGGCCACCTAATTTACTGACAGCCCTGCGGGCACCCACTATTGACCAGGCTCAGGCCTTGATGGTCCATCGTGGCGTAAGTTTACTGGTTGTCACTGGCGGCCCAGACGTGGTGCGCAAAGCCATGCAAAGCGGCAAAAAAGTCGTCGGCGCTGGCCCTGGCAACCCACCGGTGGTCGTAGATGAGACCGCCAACCTGGCGCAAGCCGGACGCGATATCGTGCGCGGTGCCAGTTTAGACAATAATATTATCTGTCTCGACGAAAAAGAGCTGATCGTCGTCGAGTCGGTAGCTGATCGTCTCAAAGTAGAAATGCTTAATAGCGGCGCTTATGAAGTCAAAGGCTGGCATTTACGTCAGCTTGAAAAATTGGTGCTCAAAGAAAACCGAGGCCCCCGTCGCCATGCGGTGGTCAACAAAGAATGGGTTGGCAAAGATGCCCATGTCATCTTAGAAGCGATTGGCATTCAAGCCGATCCCACGATTCGCTTGATCATCGCAGAAGTAGACGAAGGCCATCCCTTTATCTGGACTGAGTTATTGATGCCCGTCCTGGGTATGACCCGCGTCAGCAATGTCGACTATGCGATCCAATTGGCCAAAGAAGCCGAGCATGGCTTTGGTCATACCGCCGTAATGCATTCCAATAGCCTCGACAAGCTCAGCAAAATGGCCCGTACAATCAATACCTCGATCTTCGTTAAAAACGGCATCGCCGTGGCCGGCATCGGTTTTGGTGGCGAAGGCCATACCTCATACACGATCGCCAGTCCCACCGGCGACGGTGTGACCAATGCCTGGACCTTTACGCGTGATCGCCGCTGCACGATTGTTGAGAATTTCAGAATTGTCTAGGGCCATTTTGGGCGCCTGTGCGCTATTGGCCTTGCTTGTTCCGTCATCAAATGCAGCCGATAGCTGGTCTCACCAGGACTTACTGCGTGAATTTATAGGTCAGTTTTCTCCTTTAAGCTTACCCGCCAGCTGCTGTCAGCCCACTCAAGCCCAATCGATCGATCAGCGCTTTGCTGCTTTGTATCCCGCGCGTGAGAGAAATTTGTGGGTACGCGACGCTCTGGGTTGGCCTGAGCAAATTGAAGACTTTAAGTATGGCTATCTGCTTTATGATCACGCGCCCGTCACGGTCCTGATTGTTCAGGCGGAACAGCAAGACTCTCAGAACCAGTACAATCTTTACGAGCTCTGGAGCTTCCACAGCCAAAAAGGTCTCGTGCAACGCCTGGAGTTAGCCGGTCAAGCCTTTTCTTTTTCAGCGATGGGTGGGGCTAGCGATGAATACCATCTCAGCACCCAGATCACCCCAGGCTTAAAAATCACAACTCGGCTGGCGCACAAGTTTGAGCCCGGCGTGATGGTGCCCGAAGGCGTAGAGGCCAGCGACACTGAAACCCTTTTTAAATATAAGCTGGATCCCAAAACAGGCTTGATTAAAGAGCTTTAAAAGATTCAATAGGACAGTAAGCATCAGCACAAACCCTGGCGCTCGCTCTCATAGAAAAACCCCCGCTCATTAAAATAACGGGGGTTGATAGTCAGAAATGAACTACTTTATTTGTAGAGCCTGGAAGGCATTGATACGACCGGCACCGAATTGGTCATCCAGCCCCGGCTCACCCAGATCTACAGAAGAAGCCATGATACGACTTTTAACTTCGGTGTTCTTGATGCCCGGATTTTGAGAAATAATCAGGGCAGAAATACCAGCCACCATAGGAGTAGCCATCGATGTACCCGTCAGATTTCCGTAACGATTATTAGGCAAAGTGGACATGATTTGCGTTCCAGGTGAAGAGATCGATTTCCAATCTCCATAGGCACCCTGGCGCCGATTTTGCACATCGATGTTACCCACGCCGATCACGCCTTCAAAACCAGGTTTATTGGCCAGGTTATCGGGAACACTGCGGGGGTTAACACGACTGGAATTAGACATCGCGGCACATACCACTACATTTTTATCTAGAGCGTATTTAATGGCGCGCTTAAAAGCTTCTTCTACGGCAGCATCAGGGTAATCCCAACCCAGACTCAGGTTAATGACCTGAGCGCCATTGTCTGCGGCCCAAACAATCCCGCTGGTGACCTCAGCAACACCGGCACCGTTAGCCAGTACTTGTACGGGCAACAATTTCGCCTGAGGTGCAATCCCGGTAACACCCTGACCGTTATTGGCTACAGCGCCGACGATACCTGCCACATGGCTTCCGTGGTAACCACTGTCCTGAGGGGGTTGATCTGGATTGACGGCATTGTAGCCTTTGAGTAGGTTAGGCGCTAAATCGGGGTGTTGAAGATCGACACCCGTATCCACAATACCGACCACCACGTTTTGCCCCTGTGAAATTCCCCAGGCATTTTCAGCATCTACGGCAGGCAAACTCCACTGATCTTTTTTCAAGGGGTCTTCTCCGTTACGAGAAACAGGCGCTGGTACATATTGAGGATTGCCTTCGATCGGGCGAGGACTGCTGTCGACGCTAGCGGCAACAATCGCTGGGTCCTGGCTTAAAGCCTGCAAGGGATTGCGGCTTTGACCACTGAAAATAGCGACTTTAATTTGAGCAATATCTTTTTGAAACTTAAGCCCGTTCTGCTGCTCTAGTTCTCTAATTTTAGCCGGAGTTAAATTGCCCTGATAAGCGATAATCACGCGATTATTAAGGGGAGGCAATGCAGTAGTGGTAAGGCTTTGCGCACGAACAAGACTAGGATTTGGACTAAAGGCCCCTCGGTTAGCAACTCCGCTTTGACAAGCGGTGGTTAGTAATAAGGTTCCGAGCAGACATAAGGACGATTTTTGCATGGGTTTCCCTCAGTAAGTAAGTTTTCTAATCTAATTCTAGATGAATAAATTAAAATGAACCCCCTCATTATAACTTACCCTCAGTTAAATTCGAAGCGCCACTCTGGACAGCGTTTTTCTGAATTTAGAGAAGGTCCGAATCGATTAACCCCTCAACACATGTGAAGCCTGCTGTTTGGCAAAAGCAATCACATCTTTGTGCTGTCTTTGCAGGGGTCTTGACAGGCGCTTGGCTGAGACCAGGATTTCTTCCAGAAGCGGTGCAGCGCTGGCTGGTTCCCCTTGTTCGATCAGAAATCGGGCGTAATGTCCTTTGGCATCCAGGCTCAGATGTCCCCGACCCAGCACCTGATAAATCTGACGCGCCTGAGCATATTCCTGCAGAAACTCATGACAGCGGGCTGTGAGCAATTGGCTTTCGGCATGACGGCTTTGGGTCTGTTGTTGATACTTACCAATTAACTCCAGGCAACGGCGGTAATCTTCCTGGGCAAAGCAAGCTTCGGCGTATTTATACAAAAGCCCTGTATCTTTGGCATGAAAGCCATCCAGGCAAACTTCGTACTCAATGATTGCTTCGGCATAGCGCCCCTGACGGGCATAGGCATCAGCTAAAAGTTCACGGTTTTTAACAGTCTTGCACAGCTGCAACTCATCTTTTAAATAATCAATTTCTTTGGCAGAACCCTTGCGCACAGCCGATTGCCGCAGCAACGGAGAACGCCCCTGTTGCGCTTTCAGTTCCGGGAAAATCTCAACAAAAAAATAGACCAAAGAACCGGCCATGGGGAAAAAGAGAATAATAAACAACCAGGAGCGGGTGCGACAATTTTTGAGGCAGTGCACGGCACAGTATATATCCAGCGCCAAAATCAGAAATCCAAGCGGCATACCAAACTCCAGGGGGATTTTGGTATTAATTATACCGCTTTATCAAAGAGATCGCTTTAAAGCTCTAAAAAATGGGAGCGCCGGGATTGAAAAGGGTCGGTTTTGGCTGCCAGTGCCAAATGATGCAATTTAACTTGTGCATCAGGGAAAATCGACTGCAAATAAGCACAGTGGGCCTGTGCAGGTTGTAGCTCATGGTAATAGCTATCGCGGCGCAATAAGCCGTCGTGCAAATAAGTAATCATAAAAAGCGCTTCGGTTTGGGTGTCCGTGACCATAGCCATTCCTTTGGGGAAGATTAGCTTAGTTATATCAGAAAATAATAACGGCAAAACCAAGCTTGTATTAAATATGACTTAAATTCGCCAGGCGACAAACCAACGCTTTAAAAAGCGGTCCCGAAATTCTGTACCCAATAGCCCCGTTTATTAACATCTGAGATCGCAAAGCCGACGCCCAATTCTTTGAGATCGGCAGTTAAAATATTTTTACGGTGGCCTTCGGAATTCATCCAGGCTTCAACAACCTCCTGGGGCACAGAGCTCCCAAAATAGAGATTTTCAGCCACCTGCATATAGTCATAGCCAGCCGCTTCAATCCGCTGTGAAAAGGTCTTTCCATCCAGGCTATGCTCAAGTTTGGTTTGGCGAGCCATATTCTCGGCATGCCCCTGGGCAGCTAAATCGAGTTGGGTATTCAGACTGAGAGTAGAGAGCCCTGCCTTAACACGTTCGGCATTGGTCAAGTCCAAAATCTGCTGCCGCACAGAATCTATTTGGCTCAAAGCAGGAGATTTGCTAGCAACAGGTATTGACGGACTAGCAACAGCCATGGGAACAGGCGATGCAGCAGTGCTGCCAGGGCTAGAAACTGGAGCGCAAGCACCCACTAAAATAAGCAACCCACAAATAGCAGAGATCTTCAACATAAAGAATTATCCTGAACTTTATTTGATTTAAGCTTGAGCGTTTTAAATAGTCTAACACAAGCAAGCACAAGGACTCTCCTGCTGAAAAGCACTCAAAAAAAAGCACCCCCTGGTGGAGGTGCTTTCAATTTTTAGCGTTATGCGCGTTCTGGACGCTCTGTGCGCTCGGGACGTTCTGAACGCTCGGGGCGCTCTGAACGTTCTGGACGTTGATGACGGGGTGGCTTATCAATTTTGCCAACATACGGCAGTAAAGCCATATAGCGGGCGCGTTTGATAGCACGGGTCAGACGACGCTGGTGCTTCGCACGAGAACCGGTGACACGACGAGATAAAATCTTACCGTGCTCACTCAAGAACTCTTTCAGTCTTTCGTCTTTATAATCGATGTCAGTAATGCCCCACTCGTCAAACTTGGAGACTTTATGACGACGACGGCGTGATCTAAAACCACCGCCACCGCCACCGCCGCCGCCACTACGACGAGGGCCGCCACGATCGCCACCAGGACCACCGGGACGACGAGGGCCGCGATCGCCACCTGGGCGATAAGGTGGACGTTCAGGACGATCGCCACCCCCTTCGCGACTATAAGCAGGACGCTCAGGGCGGTCTCCGCCTTCGCGGTTATAAGCAGGACGCTCAGGACGATCGCCGCCTTCGCGGTTATAAGCAGGACGCTCAGGGCGTGATTCGCGGCTGGGAGCACCAGGAGTACTGGGGGTGCTAGGGGCGCTAGGAGCGCTGGTTTCTACAGAAGAGGTTTGTTCTTCACTCATTTTAAATGTTCCTTTCAAAAAAACTTATGCTAATACTGTTAAATGATCCATATGGATTTCCGGTAATTTACGACGATGACCTGAATCTGTCTCTATTTTGCGCTGGACCAATTGACCTTCGACAGCCACCCTGACACCTCGTTTCAGTAGGTCCTGAAGCTCAACTGCGGGTTCACGGCGAGAAATCACACGAATCGATTGCTTGTTTTCGGGATCCAAATCGTCTTGAACTTCAAGACTAAATTCTAATACCGGCTTACCAGCAACGGTGTAGCGGACTTCGCTATCTTTGGGTAAACAGCCCGAGAGTACAATATAGTTCAGACTCAAAAGCTTAGTTGTCGTCTTTACGGATCACGAGATGGCGAAGCAGACCTTCGGTAATATTCATTACGCGGGTCAGCTCTTTCAGAGAACGAGAATCAGCAGAAAAATGAGTCATCATGTAGATGCCATCGTTCTGTTTTTGAATGGGGTAAGCCAGACGTTTACGGCCAACAAGTTCCGTTTTGTCGAGGGTTCCGCCCATTTTTGCAATTGTATCTTCAATTTTTTGGGTGATTGCCTTTTGGGTATCTTCGTCCAAACGAGAATTTACGATATACATCATTTCGTAGGGTCTATTCATAAGGGGTTCCTTTCCTATGGTCTATGGTTCTCGCTGTCTGCGAGAACAGGAATTAAAAGCAAAAGCCAGATAGCGATTACTTTCATTTATCAGTTTACCTGATCTCAAGCCGCTTGGGTAGCGATTCTACAGCCCAAGCATCAACTTTCCTTAATATTTTCTTAATCTTCACAAGTAGATGAGTCCAGGTTTAGTCATCCATTAAGCAAAGATCTTCGGCCAAAACAGCAAAACACTGGAGTTTCAACCCCGCTTTCAGGCTATAATAAGAAAAAAGTAGGAGGCGCGACCATGAGTCAAGCGCAGGTATTTGATCCCGTAAAAAACAAGCCGCTGGTAGAAGTCAGCCCCAAAGCACTGTCTGAGATTCACCGGCAACTCAGCAAAAAAGAGAACGCCGATCTGGGCATTCGTCTGGCCGTCAAAGGCGGCGGCTGCTCCGGTTTGTCATACCATTTAGATTATGACAAAGCCACAGAGCGTGATCACATTATTGAGATCGAAAGCGTCAATGTCTTGATCGATCGCAAATCAGCAATCTACCTCAAAGGCATGACCCTCGATTTTAGTGACGGCCTCAACAGTCGAGGCTTCCAATTCGTGAACCCCAATGCCACCAATACCTGTGGCTGTGGTGAATCTTTCTCGGTTTAAATTAGCATTTAAAATCAACCGCCGCTCTGAAGCTAAATTCAGAGCGGTGGTTTTCGTTTGAGGACCTTAAGCTAAAAAGCGAGCCTGGCCCTGTTCCAGTCTACATTCCGGAGCGTCTGACCAGAGTTTGAGTTCATCTGACTGGTGAGAGACATAGACCAACGAAAGCTGCTGACGTTGCTGGAAATCAAACAAAAACTGCTGCCACTGCTCACGGGTTGTTTGATCAAGAGCACTCAAAGGCTCATCTAAAAGCAATAGACGGCAGGGCTTCAGCAAAGCCCGCAAGATCGCCAGACGCTGCTGTTCGCCACCTGACAAATAAGCAATCTGGCGTGTTTGCAAATGCGCCATCTCGACTTCAGTCAGCAAAGCCAGGGCCTGAGGCTTGCTTGCTCCCCCAAAACAGAGATTATCTAACACGTTTAAATGTGGGAACAAGCGATAATCCTGAAAGCAATATGAAATCGGACGGCGATAAGGGGGCAAGAGATGCCTGGCTGAGCTCACGACTTGACCGTCAAAAGACAATTGCCCTTGTAGGGGTTTTTCGAGCCCGGCGAGTAATCGCAAAAATAGGGTTTTACCCTGTCCTGTCTGCCCTGTGACTTTCAGCACAGGGGCCTGCCAGTGCCCGTCTATTTCTAATTGAAAAGCGGCCTGTCTCAGTAGCAAAGAATCAAAGTGAATTTGCATATTATTAAATTAGCTTTAGGTTAAGGTTTGTACTTTTTTATAGTATAACCCCAATCCATTCAAAGACCCGATTTTGTTATTTTCAAAGGATTAAAAGCGTATTATTTAAATACAGACAAAAAAGTCTGGATTAATACCAGATGAACTTGTCTGGTTTAAGCCGATAGTGTTAGACTAGACATAAATCAAACAGGAAGGGAAGCATAATCTGCGTGAAAATATCTGCGATTGAAGAATATGGGTTACGTTGTCTATTGCAACTGGCCAGACAGTCAGCAGTCGGGACTTTAATGTCTGCTGAAGAAATCGCTGAGCAAGAAGGTTTGTCGCTGGCTTATGTCGAGAAAATTCTTTCTCAATTGCGTAAAGTCGGCTTAATCCAATCCGTGCGCGGTATGTACGGCGGCTATAAGCTCGCTCGCCCTCCTGAAGATATTCGCGTCGGTGAGTTTATGCGCGCCGTCGATGGCGACTTTTTCGCCGATATGTGCCAGCATTTTCCTGGCAAAGAAACGGCCTGTATCCACATGGGTTCATGTTCCGTTCGCCCGGTCTGGTTGATGGTTGCACGCCATCTTTACCGTATTTTAGACCATTTATCGCTCACGGATCTGCTTCAAGAAGAAAGCGGTCTGGAGCGCAGTTTGTTTAATGCATTCCCCCTTCCTGTACAGGCTCAATAATGAAAGAGGTTAATATGTCACCCACTTTAGTGATTCGTGATTTACACGTTTCTGTTGCTAACAAAGAAATTATTAAAGGGGTCAATCTTACGATTAATCCCGGTGAAAAACATGCCCTGATGGGCCCCAATGGCTCAGGTAAAAGCACCCTTTCACAGGCGCTGATGGGCCACCCCAACTACACCATCACCAAAGGCGAGGTCTTGTTTCAAGGCCAAAACTTACTCGAACTGAGCCCTGACGAACGGGCCAGACAGGGCTTGTTCCTGGCTTTCCAATACCCGATGGTGATCCCAGGCGTCAAAGTTTTTCAGTTTTTACGCAATATTATGAAAGCCCGCCGGGGTGCCCCCATCTCTGTGCGTGACTTCCGCAAAGAACTCAACGAAAAAATGTCGCTTTTAGACATGAAAGAAGAATTCGTCAAGCGTTATCTTAACGACGGCTTCTCTGGCGGTGAGAAAAAACGCCATGAGATTCTGCAAATGGCTTTGCTTGAGCCCAGCCTGGCACTGCTAGACGAAACCGACTCAGGCTTAGATATTGACGCCTTACGCATTGTTTGCGAAGGCATCAACAAAGTCGCTGAGCAAAACAAAGAGATGGGTCTGCTAATCATTACCCATTACCAGCGCATGCTGGACTATATTGAACCCGATTTTGTACATGTTTTGTTTGAAGGCAAAATTGTCAAATCTGGTGATAAACAACTTGCCAAAGATCTCGAAGCCGAAGGCTACGAGCAAATTGAGCAAGAATTCCGTCAACCCGTACAGGTTTAAGAAGGAGTATACAAATGGCAACTATAGATGAGGCGCTTCAAAAGCGTGAACTAAAAGACAAAACCCGCGAAGCTGTAGAAGATATCAACAAAGACTATAAATACGGGTTCCATGACCCGGAAGACGCTTATGTTTTCAAGTCTGAAAAAGGTCTCACCGAAGAAATCGTTCGTAAGATCTCCGATATGAAAGAAGAACCTCAGTGGATGCTAGACTTCCGTCTGCGCTCACTGAAACTTTTTAACGATCGCCCCATGCCCGCCTGGGGCAATATGGAGTTCTTGAATCAGATCGACTTTGGCAATATTCACTATTATGTGCGTTCTTCTGAAAAGCAAGCCACAGACTGGGACGACGTGCCTCCGTATATCCGTGAAACCTTTGATAAACTAGGCATCCCCGAAGCCGAGCAAAAGTTTCTGGCTGGCGTGACCGCACAGTATGAATCTGAAGTCGTTTATCACTCCGTACGTGAAGACTTAAAAGAGCTGGGCGTGATCTTTACGGATATGGACACGGCCTTACGTGAGCATCCTGAGATCGTCAAAAAATTCTTTGGTACTATCATCCCACCGGGCGATAATAAATTCTCAGCCCTCAACTCAGCGGTCTGGAGTGGCGGTAGCTTTGTTTATATCCCACCCCACACCAAAGTAGACATTCCTTTGCAGGCTTATTTCCGGATCAATACCGAAAACATGGGCCAATTCGAGCGCACCCTGATTATTGCCGACGAAGGCAGTTCAGTGCACTATATCGAAGGCTGTACCGCACCGACCTACACCACCGACTCGCTGCACTCCGCAGTGGTCGAAGTGATCGCCATGAAAGACTCTAAAGTTCGTTACACCACGATTCAAAACTGGTCTAACAATGTCTTCAATCTGGTCACCAAACGTGCGATTGCTCATGAAAATTCCACCGTTGAATGGGTCGATGGCAACCTCGGCTCTAAACTGACCATGAAATACCCTGCGGTTTACCTCAAAGGCGAAGGCGCTCGCGGCGAGATTCTCTCGATTGCCTGGGCTGGCAAAGGTCAGCATCAAGATGCTGGCGCCAAGATCATGCATTTGGCCCCCAATACAACCTCGGTGATCACCTCTAAGTCGATCTCCAAAGACGGCGGTCGCACCACCTATCGCGGCTTAGTCAAAGTCTTGCCTGGTTGCACCGGTGTCAAATCAAACGTGCGTTGTGACGCGCTCTTGATGGACGAAGATTCACGTTCGGATACCTACCCAACCATGCAGATTGACGAAAATGACGTCAATATTGAGCATGAAGCCACCGTCAGCAAAATCTCTGACGAGCAGCTTTTCTATCTGATGAGCCGCGGCATGAGCGAAGAAGAATCGCGTCTGATGATCGTCAACGGCTTTATCGAAGAGTTCGTCAAAGAACTGCCGATGGAGTATTCTGTTGAGCTCAACAAATTGATCCAACTCGAAATGGAAGGTTCAATTGGCTAATGGAACGTACATTACAAGACTGGACCCAACATTACGAGGCAGATTTACTGCCACAACGGGATGAGCCCGAATGGATGAGCCAGTCTCGCAAACAAGCCTGGGAGATCTACACCGATCTGCCAGAGCCTCGCCCCTTACAGCGCAGCCTGCGCAAAGTCCCCAGCATGGATTTGCAGGGCTTTGGCGTGCAAGCGGTTGATGAGAGTGCCCTCGGCGATCTCAAAGCGCGCGTCGCTTCCTGGGGTGAGCTCGATGGTGCTTATCTCGAAAGCAATGGCGAACTGATCTCTGAGGAACTCAACCAGGAACTCAAAGACAAAGGCGTGATCTTGCTCTCTCTTTCTGAAGCTTTAGACAAGCACCCAGAACTGGTTCAGAAATACTTTGGCAAAGTCTATCCAGCGGTGATGAGCAAAGCTCTGGCTTTGAACATGGCCTACTGGCGCTCTGGTTATTTCTTGTACGTGCCCCGTGGCGTGCAAGTTGAATTACCCATCTATGCCTTGCAAACCATGCAAGCGGGCAAGCAAGCTCTGTTTTCGCGTTCGCTGGTGGTCGTCGAAACCAACGCCAATCTGAGCCTGGTACACGATGCCTTTTCGGATCTGGCAACAGATGCCGCCTGGCATTCGGACGTGATGGAAATCTGTGTTGGTCAAAACGCGGAAGTCAATGCTTTGTTTGTACAGCAGTGGAACCGCAAAACCCATACGCAAACCTGGGCCAAAGCTTTTCTGGAGCGTGATGCGCGCTACCGGGCCTTTAATATTGGCACCGGCGCCCAATTTCATGAAGCCCAGACCGGTGCTCAAATGGAGAACCCCGGTGCTGAAACCCTACTGCTTGGCTTGTTTGTAGGCGACGGCGATCAGCATTTCCGTCAAAACTCACAACAGAACCACCTGAGCCCCCACACCTTCTCTGATCTGCAATACCACACAGTACTGCGTGATCAGGCCTATGCTTTTTACCATGGCATGATCTATGTCGATGGCAAAGCCCAGCAAACCAAGTCCAATCAGGTCAACAAAAACATGTTGCTCTCTGACGAAGCCCGTGCTGACGCGATCCCCAATTTGGAGATTTTAGCAGACGATGTGGAGTCAGGTCACGGGGCTGCCGTTGCTTCCCTCGATCCGGAGCAGCGTTTTTATCTAATGTCACGTGGATTTGATCAAGCCATGGCTGAAGCCATGCTGGTCGAAGCCTTTATGGAAGCCGTAATTTTGCGCTTTCCACATCCTCAAATTCAACAGCGAATTCAAGAGCATTTGTCAATTCGTCTGCTGGAGCCAGTTGAAGAGGTCTAAACATGTTAAATCTGGATGCCATTCGCGCCGATTTTCCAATTTTAAAGCAGATGATCAACGATCATCCGCTGGTTTACTTCGATAACGCCGCTACCACGCAAAAACCACGTCAGGTGATTGAAGCGATCGTTCGCTATTATGAGACCGATAACGCCAATATTCACCGGGCAGTGCATACCCTTAGTCAGCGTGCCACCGATCATTTTGAAGCGGCGCGCAAGCTGGTGGCGGCATTTATCAATGCCCCCCAGCCTGAGTCGGTGATCTTTACGCAAGGCACGACTGACAGCGTCAATCTGGTCATGTCTTCCTGGGGCTCACACCAGATTAAAGCCGGTCAAAACATTGTGCTGTCTCAACCCGAGCATCACTCTAATTTGGTACCCTGGCAAATGCTGGCCGAGCAAACCGGTGCAAGCTTGCGCTTTCTGCAACTCAACGCACAGGGCATCCTGGACTTGAGTGACTTAGAGAGCATTCTGGATGAGCAAACAGCGCTGGTCGCTGTGCAGCAAATGTCGAATGTGCTGGGCAGTATTCATCCGATCCAAAAATTGATTGATGCCGCCCATGCTGTCGGCGCCAAAGTCCTGGTGGATGCAGCGCAATCGGTGCCCCATATGCCTGTCGATGTACAGGCCATGGATTGCGACTTCCTGGTGTTTTCGGCTCATAAAATGCTAGGACCCACCGGCGTTGGCGTGATGTATGCCAAAACAGAGATTTTAGAGCAAATGCCCCCTTACCGTGGCGGTGGCTCGATGATCAAAGAAGTTTGGCCCGAGCGCTATACCTGGGGTGATCTACCCTATCGTTTTGAAGCAGGCACCCCCAATATCGCCGGTGTGATCGGTTTTGGTGCAGCGATTAGCTATATCAATCAGATTGGCTTGCCGGCCATTTTAGAGCATGAGCAAATGCTAACAGCCTACGCTTTAGATAAAATGAAGCAAATGGAAAACCTGGTACTCTATGGCCCCACTGATATCAGTCAACGGGGTGGCATCATCGCCTTTAATTTTGAAGGTATTCACCCCCGTGATGTCGGTGAGATTTTGGATCAACAAGGCGTGGCGATCCGTACCGGACACCACTGCTGCCAACCCCTGATGCAACACTACGGTGTCACAGGCATGGCAAGAGCCTCGTTTTATATCTACAATACCTGCCAGGAGATAGACGTTCTCGTCAAAGCCCTGGGCCGTGCGCAGCGCATCTTTAGCCGGGCTGCCAGTCGTTAAACCCAATCAAACTGTTAAAAAGGAAAACACAATGACAGAAAAAGAAAACAACACCGTAATTGAAGATGCTCCCGCAGAGCAAATAGCTGATGCAGCCCCCGTTGCTGCCGCTAACAAGCCCCCTTTAAGCGAAGACGATATCCGTGAGACCTTAGAAAAGGTGATTGATCCTGAGTTACATATGAATATTATGGAACTGGGTCTGGTTTACCGCGTTGATGTGATCAACAAAGAGGCAGGCAAGCCTGACGTCGAAGTCGAAATGACTCTGACTTCACCCGGTTGTCCCTTTGGACCTGTGATCATGGGCATGATCCCAACAGTCATCAAAAGCGACTACCCTGACGAAGTCGATGAAATCAATGTTTCTTTGACCTTTACGCCACCCTGGGATCCCACCACGATGGCCTCTGAAGACGTCAAGTTTGAATTGGGCATTTTTTAAAAGCCCAGTCGCCAATTTAATCTATCTATACAAAGCTCCCCGTCACAATTGCGGGGAGCTTTCGTTTGTCAAAAGATCAAGATCACAGTCGACGTGTTGCCACGCTCTCGCAGCCCCTAAAAAATATGTGCTATAAAAAAGATATACTACATATATATAATGAAGATTCAGACTCGACTAGAGAAAGGGAGCGCATGCATAAATTCAAACCCATCTGGGGACTCCTCAGTTTATCGGCTTTTTGCGCCTGTCAATTTAACCAACCCACCAACAATGGCAACTTTTCAGTCGCTATTCAATGGCCCCAAAGCGGATTTCAAACCCTGGCAATTCCGCTGGATACACAGGAAATGCAAATCAGGGTCCGCGATCAACAATCGCTCGTGATCGATGAACGCATTGTCCGTAATCAAGACAATAACCCCAGACGGCAATACACTCTGAGTACAGGCCTCAAAAATATTGAGATTCAAGCCCTGGATGCCAATGGACAGGTACTCGCCGAATCTAAATCACAGGTCACTATTTTAGCCGGGCAAACCACCCGTGCAGAAATGGTTCTGAACCCGACTCCTCAACCGACGCCAGTGCCATCGGCAAATCCCAACACACCTTCGGGTAACTCACCGACGCCCAATAGCTCTGGCAATCCACAAACCAGCCCGGCGCCCCAGAGCAGCCCCAGTACTCAAGCCTCAGCGAATCCTCAGCCCTCCACCAGCCCCAGTCTAATCACCCCCTCTAGCGGAAGTAGCGGCAGCGGTGGCAGTAAT
>JBBKWI010000192.1:0-5072 GCA_037968875.1 Candidatus Sericytochromatia bacterium
TAAAAATATCAGCCGTCATTCTTTTAAATACATCTTAATGACCACCTATGATGGCAACAAAAACGAAGACAAAGAAAACGGACTCTGGCGCTGGATCAATCTGGAATTGGCACCTTTTAATTTGCCACCGCCCATGAAGCTTTTGCCTGAAGTCCCGGAGAGCAAAAGCCTGGGCATCTGGCAAATGCAAGATTTCCAGACCTTCCGTTCAGACTAAGCCACCACGCTCAGGCCCCCATCTACAACCAGAGTCTGGCCCTGGATCATTTGGGCCAGTGGCGAGCATAAAAACAAGGCCACATCAGCGACATCTTGGGGTGTGACCAGACGGCCCAGAGGGGTACGTTCAGCAGACGAACTCAGGAGTGCTTCTCGATTGGGAAAATGTTTTAAGGCCTCTGTGTCGACCACCCCAGCTGAAATCGTATTCACGCCAATGCCACACGGAGCTAGCTCGACACTCAAATGTCGGACCAATGATTCAAGAGCGGCTTTAGAAGCACCAACAGCGGCATAATGGGGAATGACTCGTGTAGCCCCGGCACTCGAAACCGCCAAGATACGGCTCCCGGATGGCATCAAAGGAACCGCCTGCTGAACCAAATACAATAGCGCATAAGCATTGATCTCAAGAGACCACTCTAGATGACGCTGACTCAGTTCAAGAGCCGGCTTTAAAACCCCTGAAGCGGCATTCGAAATCAAAAAATCGAGTTGGGAGTGATCTCTTGCGAAGATCTCAAATAAGGCTTTGACTTTTTCAGGGTCACCGACATTGGCCTTGATTAAGAGTGGGCGCGGCAGATCTAAAGCTTCAATCTGATCAGCAGCGGCCTCAGCGGCCTCACGATTGCGTAAATAATTGAGAACCACCTGACAACCCTGCTGGGCCAAACGCAAGGCGATCGCCTTGCCGATACCGCGCGTGCCTCCAGTAATCAAAGCAACCTTTCCTCTCAGGTCCAACAGATCCCTCTCGTTCACAGCCTTCATCCGGAATACTCGATCCAGGCGGCATGCTTGACAGGCATATGTAGATTGTCTTTGGGATCGCGATAAATAGCGACAGACTCATCGATCAAAAGCGAGATCGTCAAGATCGGCTGACCCGTTTCGGGGTGGGGATAGTTCACAATAATACCCTCCCCTTCAATTTTTGTATTCACATTCGCTTCTTCGCGCAAGAGATCCATCAAAAACGTTTTGGTATAAGAGCGACGGGTGCGTTCATCCAGATTGGCCATTTTGCGCATCAAAGGCTCGCCGCGCCGCGCAATGCCGTCCATATTGATGGCATAGCCGGCCAAGCCCGTGGGGTCTTCATTGATCAGTTCCCAACGCAATTGGCGATACGAATCCACAAAGCCTTTTTGATCCCGGCGGGTCACAATGTTCGGTACCCAGTGTTGCAATTGTTTGCTCTTGAGCAAACGTTGATAAAAAGCCTCTTCTGAAAGCCCCAGCCAATCATTGAGCTTAGAGATTCGTAAATTATGCAATAAAGCAAATAAAGCCTTGGGATCAATCCGGCGCTGAGTCAAGACCCGCGATTGGGTCAAAAAACTTTCTAAAGGCGGGGCCTGCCAGGCCTCTTCACCCCGGGGTTTCAATGCCAACAACATATCCAGGCTGATCTCCTGGATTTCCGGGTGCATCGCAAAGAGCTCTAAGTCCCCGGCTTTGAAAATATGCAGGCCAGCGATCCGCTCACGCAAAAACCTTAAGGCCCCACTGCCAGCTAAGAGCCCCTGATAATGCAAGCAGCGACCCAGCGAAGAGGCCAGATTTTGCAAATTCAATTGCTCCGTCGCAGCCGGTAAAAAACCAGCGGCCAGGGCATCAATATCTTGAATTGTTTTGGGACGCTGTTGAACCTGCGATTGTACCAGGGCCCGGTATAGTTTTTCATAAAATTGAATCAGGGGCTCAATGTCTGGCGCCCCCTCATGGGCGGGCAAGCTGAGAGCAGGAAAGCCTTCTGACTGATAAGCTGCCGCCAGGCTAAAGGCATCTAAAGTGGCGTCGTATTCCCAGGCAAAATCAGACAAACTGGGATCGGCTGTCCCTTTCAGAAAGCTGATCACAGTCGGAATCGCTTGCGCCTGGGCATTGACCCCCAGATCCTCGCCTAAAAACCCGCTCAGTGGATGGTCAAAAGCGGCTCCGATTGCCAGATCGAGATCATGGGATCCATAGGCCATTAAAATATGATTGGGTACAATTTTGTTGAGGCGTTCCAGGGTTTTAAAGATCGTATAAGAATCCCAGCCGACGCCATCTCCCCAGGTCGAATAGGGAGATTTATTAAAAAGATCCCCCACAATCACCAGGTATAGATTTTCAGGAGCCGTCCATTGCAAACGGTCGCCCTTGATCTGTGCCATCTGGGTGTTCAGGAGCATTTGCTCCAGACGCTGATAATGCCCCTGGATATCGGTTATAAACATCAGCGCGGCCCCAGGGCTAATTTGGTGTTCGATTTCTGCCCCAACCGGCTTTAAAGGTCCCGTCGAGGGAAACTGAATCTCAACCCCACCCATTTGGGAGGCTGCGTTATCAGGCGCTTGAATCGTGATCGTGCCAAAGGTCGAAATCACCGAAAAAATAAATTCACACTTTTGTCTGATTTCATCAGCCTGGCGCGGGTCGTCAATCCATTGGGCTGCCAGTAATTTGGTGGCCCGCAAAGCCCGTTTGATATCTTTGTGCTGATTGGCACCTTCAGCCAGGTACGCCATTTCATCTTGTAATTGTTCCCACTCCAGTTGAACCAACTCTTGCAGCAGGATCGACTTCAGGCCTTCCAGGCCAAAAGAAGCATAAGCCGCCTGAGCAGCGGGTCCATTTAAAATCCGGCTACTGACAGCAGGCAAAGTTTGATCTTTGCTGCTCTTGGCCAAAGGCGTGCGATAAATTCCCGCATCGGGCAGAGTCGGAGCAGCATGAAAACTAATCTGATCTTTGGGGTTATCCATCACTCCCCCTCTGATAATGGCCGCTGCGCCCGCCCGATTTTTCGAGCAGCACCATATTATCGATGCGAATCTCTTTATCCATGCCTTTACACATATCATAAAGAGTCAACGCGGCGGCGGCAACAGCACTTAGCGCTTCCATTTCCACGCCGGTTTTGCCCTCGACTTTGACCCAGGACTCAATCACAATACAATTGCGATCACGATCCAGACGCAAGTCAACGGTCACGCCAGACAAAAGCAGAGGGTGGCACAAGGGGATAATATCCGGGCAGCGCTTGGCACCCTGAATACCAGCCATTTGTGCAATCGTAAGCACATCTCCCTTGGGGACATCGCCATTCAAAATAGCGTCAAGGGTAGCAGCTTGCAAATAGACTTCAGCCTGAGCACGCGCTTCACGACGGGTGATGGCTTTGTCGCTAATATCGACCATCCGTGTTTCGAGAGGAGTATCTGTCATATCTAGATTCCGGTAGAGACCTTTTGAGACTATATGCTATCATAGCAAAAAATCACAGTCATGGTTTTCTCGGCGGTTATCTTAGTATGAAGCGTAATTTACGGGCCCAGATGGTCGGTTTTCACCACCCCTGTCTCTTTTTTAATGAATATCAGACCTATGAATACTATGAGTTCTTGCACGAAGCTGACGAATTTGGAGCCGCTGCAGGAACCTATCCTGATGAACGTCAGGAACTGCTAGCCAATTCAGCCCATCGCTACCAATTATTGGTCGATTGGACCACAGCCAAACTCAAGTTGAATGTTTCTTTTTTGAACAAGGGCAAAATCTGGTTTAATTTTTACTCAGATATTGCCACTCACTTTGGTCTGGGCACCCAGGCTTATACCACCGAGACCCGCCGTCCCCATGTTGGCATCTCAGAAATCACCTTGCAAGACATGTATATGCTGCAATTGATTCTCTTGCACGAAATGCAGCACGCGATTGACTTTGCCAATTATGCTGGTTTACATATGAGCCTGTCTGAACGTGAATTGCGCGCTAGAATCAGTATTTGCGAAGGCCTGTTTGCAATCAAAGACAGCCATGAAGAGCTTTATCTCAATGCCATGCAAGATGTCTGCTACTGGTATATTCTGCATTTTTTGACCGCTGGCGTTGACGACCAAAAAAAGCAAGATTATTTTGACCTCTTAAACGACGATACCCGCTATACGCTTTCGGTCGATGGCAACGGGGTCTTGTTTACTCCTATGGTGATCCGATCTCTGGCCAAAGAGCTACAGCGCGAAAAGATTAGTCTGAGCTCGATGCAGCGCTATGCGATTGACGCTTCAGGCAAAAAACTCAAGCTCAAATTGATTTCACTGCTGGATTTAGACAGCACTGCTAAAGAGCCCGATAGCCTGGAAGCCATGATGATGGAAGATGATGGCCTCGCTCCAGGCACTGTCACCCTCAAAGATCTAAGCAAAGAAGAATTGGGATCGATGTCAGTTGATTATAGCCGTGAGGTGTTTACGACCCGCAATAAATTATCCGACTGGCAGTCTTACGATAAAGCTTATGCCAAATTAAAAGAACAAGCCATTGCCGCCATTGAACGGGATAAACCCTCGTTTGAAGAAGTCAAACTACGTCTAGAAAAAGGCGACGGGCACTCCCTTGATCGTGAACTCTTTCCCCAGATGAAAGATTATGTCGAGCAGGCCTTGCCCCCACAAGCTCAAAAACAAGAACCTGAGACACTGGATAATCTGTCTATTCCTGATGCCATGCTGGAAACAGACCAGGCCAGCCTGGATGAAATGACCCCGGAAGCGGTCCCTGTTTTATTAGAACCCTTGCAAGGAGGCAGGCAGCGCCATAATATAGAAACAGAAGAACTGACTTTGCCAGATCGCATGTCAGATCTTTCGGATTTTGTGAAACAAAAAGGCGGACGTTAAAGTGGAAGATGAATTTACAGAATACCACCAGGACTCATTTGTGTTTGGTAAAGATGATCCTAAAAAGCCCGCCCCCCCAGCAGGCAATAAGCCGCCTCCGATTCAGGGCCCGCCCAAAGGCCCAGCCAAAGCTCCCCCCAAAGGCCCACCTCGGCCGCCTGGCGAAGAGGATGAAAACAA
>JBBKWI010000193.1:0-34634 GCA_037968875.1 Candidatus Sericytochromatia bacterium
ATTAAGCGTATTGAGCAGCGTTTGACTTCTACGGATACTTTAACCGCATCGACTGACACTGCAGAGCTCACGACTTCGCAGCAAAGATTGTCGGCGCCATCAAATTTTAGGATTTTAGCTTCTAATCAGGAGAATTGTGGGCCGGCAAATGACTATCAGGCAACGGCTAGAACTGTTGTGATGAGCGCGTTGGGTGCAATCCCACAAGCGGGAGCCGTTTTAAAAGGCTTAACAGGTTATCTGTGGGTAGATGAGACAAAATTGGACACCAATACCTGGAGTCAAATACAAAAATGTACTGAGAGTTTAATTGACCAAAAATTAAGTGAGAATAAGCGTAAAGAAATTGATGCTTTTTTAGAAGGTCTTCATGGCGTTATCGACAATTATTCTTATTTTATTGAAGCATACTCAAATTTAATTGGAAGCAAAGACGCTAATAAAGAGGAATTAGATAAGGTGAAAAGTGAGATTAGAATAAAGTTTGATAGTGTACAAAGTAAAATTACTTTACTCAAGCCTCAATTTAGATTAGATAATTACCATGTACTCTTATTGCCTGAATATACGCAATTGATCAATCTTGAATTGGCCCTACTTCGGGATGGCGCGATTTATGGCTCTGAATGGGGGTTTTCAAAAACGAACATTGACAAACTAAAAGTTGAAATGAAAAAAATCATATCTGAATCTACCGATTACGTTGATAAATATATCAAGGTTGGAGAAGATACTGTTCGTTCCAATTTACCAGCAAATAAAAATAGTTTAGACTTAAATATAAGAAGATATAAGGGATTATACGATTATAAGCGGGAAATGGAATTGGCTGTCAATGATTATAAGTTCGCCTGGAAGTATATGGACGTAGATCTTTATCCCGAAGGTACAAAATTGCAACCGACAAGACAAATTCTTTCTGCACCCTTTGGCTGTGATGATACTGAGCCGAGTCTGGGTGGGTATGCAAATCCTTCTGAGCCTATCAGTCGCGTGAGACTGTGGACTGAAAATTCAAGTCATAGATTTGCTCGAATTGATTACTGGAATGGTCAAACCATTAATGAAAATAAAAGCATACAAGGAATACTGGGAACTTCAAATTTAACTGAAGTTTCAGATACCAGAGGTGATGACATCGTCGAAGTCTTTGGGGTTGCTGGCTTATGGGAGCTAGCATATTCTGATGTTGTCCAAAAATATGGAGTTCCCAAAATCGGAATAAATTCTTTGGGTCTAAAATTTTCCAAGGGCTCCGAAGTAGGTCCCTTTGGAAATACAGGTCCTTATAAGGGGCAGGTGTATTATTTTCAGGGTCATTCTTACCCTTTTGATGAGAAAATAGAAGAATACAGTATAGGATACGAAAATGAGATTCTTTCTTCCGTCAATATCGTTGGAGAAAGCAAGTGGCCCTCAGCAAGATGTATGATCCTGGGCTTTAAATATCCGACAGCTAATTAAAATAGGAAACACAAATTTTGTTCAAAATGTTTGAAAATAAACTGATTTTTGGCCACATTCTTGTTTTAATTATCAGCTCAGGCTGTCAAGCTCCGACTGTCGGCACAAGATCCAATGATCTTACACGCAAGAACAATACAAACGCAGAAAAGACAGCTGTCATACCTGCAAAAGATGATGGATCAGCCAAAACGAGTGCTGAAGGCACAGGCAAAACAATCACCGTTGGAGTCTTTTTTCAAAATACTGATGGCACTTACATGGATTCTCAAAAGTCATTAATTTTTGACTCAGAAAAAGAATGTCAAACGTGGAGTCGCACCACGCAGGGTGACAGTATTAATCCTGCCGAACATCTACATTATAATGCAGCAAAAAATGTCTCTTATAAAGACGGTACGTTTAGCTGGACTGAAATCGGTCCTGAACACAGTCAGCAAGATATTGATACGGTCTGTGCTCAAAGCAATAATGGGGCTAGTAAATCTGTTAACTCAACTGATTATACCCAGGATAAAAGATTTTACCTGAAAATTCTCAAAGTCGAATGAATTTTGCAAATCAGTGCCTTAGCAAGCCTACTTTTCTGATGAATACGGCTTTATCGCCTTTAGACTTAAAAAAAACGCCACCGATTCCTGTTACTTTTGCCATCATGATCTCCAGTTTCTTGAATGGCCTTCCAGCCAATTTATTCAATCTGATGTATTATGCTGTATTTAAAAATGAATGCTTAAGTTCAAAAAATGCCGGTACGTTTAATGTACCGGCTGAAAATGTTTAGGTTTTACTTAGATATCGAACTTGATGCCCTGTGCTAAGGGTAAATCGCTGCCATAATTGATCGTATTGGTCTGACGACGCATATAGGCTTTCCAGGCGTCAGAGCCAGACTCACGACCACCTCCGGTATCTTTCTCGCCACCAAAAGCCCCGCCAATTTCAGCACCCGAAGTCCCGATATTGACATTCGCGATGCCGCAATCAGAGCCCAGAGCAGACAAGAAACGCTCAGATTCACGCATATTATTAGTGAAGACCGCTGAAGACAGGCCTTGCTTGACGCCATTTTGAATCGCGATCGCATCGGTGACTTCACCAGCGTATTTGGTTAAGTAGAGAATCGGTGCAAAAGTCTCGTCTTGTACGATCTGCATCTCATTGCTGGCTTCAGCAACAGCTGGCATTACATAGCAGCCGCTTTCATAGCCAGAACCGGTTAAAGGCTGTCCACCATAGATTACCTTGCCGCCTTGCTCCTGAACCGCTTTTAAAGCGTCTTGCATCATGGCGACAGCATCTTTATCAATCAAGGGGCCGACATGTTTGCTTTCATCGAGTGGCGAGCCAATTTTGAGGCCTTCGTAAGCCTTGACGATAATGTCTTTGACTTTATCATAGATAGACTCATGAATAATCAAGCGACGGGTTGACGTACAGCGTTGACCACAGGTGCCCACCGCGCCAAAGACCATGGCTGGTAAGGCCATTTTTAAGTCAGCTTCTGGGGTCAGAATGATGGCATTATTGCCACCGAGTTCTAAGATCGATTTGCCCAGGCGGCCACCGACGACTGCGCCGACTTGTTTGCCCATGCGGGTGGAGCCTGTGGCTGAGATCAGGGGGATTCGTGTATCAGCTACCAGTGGGGTACCGATCGTCTCGACATCACCGATGATCAGATTAAAGAGGCCTTCTGGTAAATCATTGTCTTTGAGCACTTTGCTCATAATATTGAAACATGCCACAGCAGTCAGCGGGGTTTTTTCTGAGGGTTTCCAAATGCTGACATCACCACAGACAGCAGCGATCATTGAATTCCAGGCCCAAACGGCGACCGGGAAATTGAAGGCGGAAATAATGCCGACCAGACCGACCGGATGCCATTGCTCATACATGCGGTGATTGGGGCGCTCAGAATGCATCGTCAGGCCATACAATTGGCGCGAGAGACCGACTGCAAAGTCACAAATATCGATCATCTCTTGAACTTCGCCCAGGCCTTCCTGGTAGGACTTGCCCATTTCATAGGAAACCAGCATGCCGAGGTCTTCTTTGGCATCTCTTAAAGCATTGCCAATCTGACGTACAATTTCTCCACGTTTGGGAGCGGGTGTCGCTGCCCATTCGACTTTAGCTGCTTCAGCGGTTTGAATTAGTTTTTCATAATCGGCTTTGCTGGCTTTGCCGACAGAGCCAATTTTTTTGCCATCAACGGGTGAAAATGAGTCATATTGGCTAGCGGTTTCACCGAACCATTCCCGGCCGCTTGAGCAGGGCTTGGCCATTTCCTGGATACCCAGGCTTTTGATAAAATCTGTATTTTGCATTTGTTTCTCCTTATCAGCGAGTGTCGTCTCCCGCTGTTCAAAATTTGTATTCAAAGCTTACCACCCCTCCAGGGGTTTTTGCAGGAATCCCGTAAGCATCATGATCAATGCAAGGCCAAGCTAAAAGGAGACCTCACTACTCAGAGCTGAGACTGAATCCAGGCGAATACTTGCGGGAAGTGATCGTCTTGGGCGTCTTTGTGGGTCAGCATATCGATATGGCCATAATCGTGAGCGAAGCCATTTGATTTGGACAGTAGCCAATAATCAGCGTGCGTAGCAGGTAACTCTCGCATAAAACGCTGCACGTCTTGAGGGTGACCCAGACAGGCGTCTTGTGGGCCTGCCAGAAACAGCATCGGCGGCAAATTTAGGTATTTAATCGCCTGTCCATAATCAAAGCCGTCAATAGTGTCTAGCCAGGGGCCCCTGGCTTTTATCCAGGCCACGCTTTGCTCTAATGAGAGTCGGCTTTCACTATCTGAGCCGATTCCTAGTTTTCGGGCCGGTAGATAGCCCTGATGCCTAACGATTAGCCGGGCCAGGCCCTTCCAGAAAAAATCGATCTCGAGCCACTTCTGTCGGTTTTGAACAGTGACCTGTCGTTTGGTACCAAAAAAAATAATCCCTTTGAGGCGTTTCAAGTATTTGGGGTAACGGGCCAGCACTGACATCAATAAGACGCCGCCCCAGGAATGTGCGACCCAGAACTGAGGGCATTCGAGATCAATGCGCTCTAAATAGTCCAGCATCGCCGGGATTTCTAGACAGATACTATCGGTTTGGCCATGTTGTGATTTGGCATCGATCGCAGGCCGGCTTTGCCCCCTGCCAAACAAATCAGCGACCCAAACATCCAGACCTTGCTGGGCTAAAAATGGCCCCAGGCCTTGGCCTTTTTGACTATAAAAAATCTTGCCATTTTCGATCGCGCCATGCAACATCATCAGCTGGGCTGACTTTGACTTTGCATGTGGGTTTGCTAAGCCATGGGCCAGGTGTATCTGGCCCTTTTGATAGGGTATGAATTGAGACTGAAAGGCATTTTGATCGACTGCAGGTCTGTTGGAGTCATTCATGTTAAGCAGGATACGATAGCTCAGTCCTGGGCTGAACATTTTCTTCTGCAAAAACTGTGCTGGTCATAGGGATAGGGTCTTTTTGAGAGCCAAAAATTCAGCTTCTAAAATAGCTTTCCCATGTTTGCCTGCGATAAAGTCTGCCAATAAAGGGAAAAGACTTACATTTTCACCAAAATGCCATTCTTGCTTAAGCTCAGACCAGTTGCGTGATTTATCCTGGCGAGGATACCAGCCTTGAGAACCCAGAATATTGGAGGATAGTCTCTGCTCTAACTGTTCAAAAGCAGGTCCGATATCTTCTATGCTCAAAGGTTGATTGTATTTGACTTTCCATTGGATGACCAGTTTCATAGCCCGTAAAATATCGTAATGATAAAAGCGAGGGAATATCGGCGCTAACCAGAGCGGATCAATCACCTGACCGAGTGAGCTTTGAAATAATTTTCTTTTGAGCAAAGATTTGACACCGGAATGCAAGACTTGCTGAAGTTCAGGACTTAACTTGGGCTGTGCCAGTAAAGCTTCTAGCATCGGTATGCTGGAAACCAGTGATGATCGCTTGGAGTGCGTATACACTTTTTCATCACAATTATAGCCACCATCAGGTAATTGGTTCTTAATGAACCAATCATTGAGCCAGGGCCATTGCTGCCAGGGGTCAATATCAGCGGCCTGTAAAATTTGAACCGCAGTCCCCAGAGCACAGTGACATAAAACATGTCGAAAGGGATCGCATTCAGCTGGCAATTCTGACTCGCTGATTGGGAACCTTGTTAGATAGTGGGTCGAAATTAAATTTGCAAAATCTAAAATAACTTGTTGAGACAGGCGCTTGATCTGCTGAGTTTCGAGTAGAAACGTAAGTTTCCACCATAAATTATCCCATTTGGGCCAATAGGGGTCTGTCTGCGGGCTAGAAAACGATTTAATGTCTGATTGCTCTAGCTCTAGACAGAGCTTTGCTAATTGGGGTTCAAAACTAGCGGGTAAAAACGTACTTGCTTGATTCATTCCTTAAGATTAGCATGGCAAATGCAAGGCTGTTAGAAATCGATTAGTATAAATATTTTTCATTTGCTTTAATTTTGTAAAAGTGGGCTTTGCAGAGAGATGATATAATTTGCTAAAAGCGATCATATGGGTGAGGGTGTTATGCACATGAGTAGACTTGCTGAGCGAATTTTAATAGCTGGATTTTTGATCAATTTGGCGTTGCCTGTCATGGCGTCAGATTGGAAGAGTCATTTAATGAGTGGTGATCAGAATCTGGGTAATGCGAGATATACTTCCGCCCTGCGAGAATACGATTTAGCCCTCGAAAAGAATCCCAATGCCTGGGAAGTCTATCTACATAAAGCCAAAGTCTATGAAAAACTGGGACGCCAGGCTGATGTGATCGCGGCTTATGATCAGGCCATGCAATTACACCCGCGCCAGGAGCGAGTCTGGATGGAACGCTCTGATTATTTTATTCGTAGAAATATGCCCGATCAAGCCCGCTACGATATTGAAGAGGGCCTGCGTTACTTGCCATATAGCCCGGGTCTGCGTTATACCCGGGCGCTGTATTTGCTCAAATACGAAAACGACATGGCACAAGTGCTTGAAGATTTAAACATGGCCACACAGGTTCGACCCGATTGGATCCAGGCGCATATACTCAAAGCCAAATTGCATCGTCAGCTCAATCAATGGCCGGCTTATGAACAAGATCTGGGAATGTTGATTCAATACGAGCCTAAAAACCCAGCCTGGTATTCTGAGCGTAGCCAGACCCGAATACATCTTGCCAGCCTATATCAGGCGCAGCAACAAACGGAAATGCAAGCCAAAGTAATCGAAGGCGCATTAATGGATATAGAAACTCTGGTCGCAATGGAACCCCAAAACCCCACTGCCAGACTGATACGTGGGCGTCTGTATCTCTTTAAAGGGGACCGGTGTAAAAAAGCCCTGATTGACTTGAAAATGGCCTGCAAAATGGGAATGAAAGACGCATGTTACAAAAAGCCGCCTTGTGAGGTTCCGCAGCCAATTGCCACCCCCACACCAGAAGCAAGTGGAACAGCTACGGGTACAACTGCAAATACGCCCGCCCCTGCGTCCAGCCCAGCGCCAGTCACTCCACAGGCATCAACCGCTCCAACAGCCAGCTCACCAACGACGGGTGCACCAGCGACTGGTAAATAAGCTATTGCAAAAGCTAAGCTTATTCCATGAAATGGATTTTACACTTTATCTTGTCGGCAGCAGCTGTGCTGCTATGGGCCAATGTTTTGCCCGGAATTTCAATTGCTAGTTTCGGCGTTGCTGTAATTGCTGTGTTAATCATGGGTGCTTTAAATTTGATTGTGCGCCCAATATTGTTCTTTTTGACATTGCCATTGACCATTTTGACTTTAGGACTGTTTATGATCGTCTTAAATGTGATTATGATCTGGCTGGCAGCCTGGATCACACCTGGTTTCCAGATCGAAGGATTTTTGCCTGCGCTGTTCTTTGGTATTCTGATGGCGATTACCAATGCAGGCATTGACCGGGCCTTGCAGGGCGACGAAGCCTAAGCCTAATTATTAGTGTCTACAGGCTTAGGCCGCCCAATATGCGCGCTCAGAACTTAGTGGGTCGGGGTCTACCAGAAAAAACCTTTTTTCTTGTCTTTGAGTTCACCGAGTTCATCTAAATCACCCAATAAATCTTCTTCAGCAGGTAAAGTCTGTGTTGAGGCATTTCCAGGTACGTTGATTTGCGGGCCAAAACTCTCGGGAATAGGAATACCATAAGAGATGAAGCGCTCAAAGACATGGGGGCGAATATCTGCCTGCACAAAGCGACCAATCACATGGCCGTTGGCATCAACAGTCATCTGCTCATATTTGAAAACATCTTGCAAAGTGATCATGTCGCCTTCCATGCCCGTGACTTCGGCGACATGGGTGATTTTACGGGTTCCATCTCGCATACGAGACTGATGCACGATCAGGTCAATAGCCGAGGAGATTTGCTCCCGAATGGCGCGTATCGGTAGATCCATGCCAGCCATCAGGACCATTGTTTCGAGTCTAGAGAGCGCTTCGCGGGGGGCATTGGCGTGACAAGTCGTCAGAGAGCCATCGTGGCCCGTATTCATCGCTTGTAGCATATCTAAAGCTTCACCACCCCGCACCTCACCGACAACGATCCGATCCGGCCGCATCCGCAAGGAGTTTTTGACCAGGTCCCGAATCGTAACTTGCCCGCGGCCTTCCATATTGGCGGGTTTGGCTTCTAAACGGATCACATGTTGTTGATCCAGTTTTAATTCAGCTGCGTCTTCTATCGTGACGATACGCGCGCCTGGAGGGATAAAAGAGGACATCACATTTAAAAGTGTGGTTTTGCCTGAACCCGTACCGCCACAGATTAAAATGTTCAATCTGGCCTCTACGGCCCCTTTTAGAAAAGCTGACATATCTGGTGTTAGTGAGCCATAATTGATCAGTTTTTGGACTTGTAAACGTTCATTGGGGAATTTCCGAATCGTAATCGTTGCCCCATCGATGGCGAGTGGCGGAATAATAATATTGACCCGAGAACCATCCGGTAATCTGGCATCCACCATTGGTGAGCTTTCATCAATTCGGCGACCGAGGGGAGAAACGATCCGATCGATCACAACGCGCAATTGCTGAGCATTTAAAAACTGGCGGTGTGAAAGCTCAATTTTACCATTGCGCTCAACAAATATTTTCTCAGGACCGTTGACCATGACCTCAGTGACTGTCTCATCTTTGAGCAGTGGTTCCAATGGCCCCAGTCCCAGGGCTTCATTCAGGATTTCTTCAATTAACATGACCCGTTCTTTGCGCGAAGAAATTTCAATTTTGTCAGTCAGCATGATCTCATTGATTTTTTGGCGTAGAGCAGCACGGGCCTGTTCTTTCTTTTCGGGGTTTTCGAGATCCATTTCATGCAATTTGGCTTCTTGCAATAACCGGGCATGTAGATCCTGGCGCACCTGACGGTATTTCTCGGGCGACCAGCCAGCGACGGCCTGGGTAATATTCATTAAGGCTTTGCTTTGGGTGCCTGCCGCCGGGGTGCTCGCTCCCGGTTGAGAAATAGCATGATAAGACGGCCGTTCCAAATGAGAGATATTGACTTCAGTGACATCAATGGGTTTTGTTTTTAGAATATGACGCACGATATCTGCCAGGGCATTCAGTAGATCTTCCTGTTTGCTCTTATAAAAAAGCGGAATACCGCGGTTGACTGATTTGATAATTTCAGCTGGCTCATAAGGCAGAGTCAGTTTGAGGGGGCGTTTTAATTGCTCCTGGAAATATCCGCCAATATCTTCAGGCATCAGATCCCGTGATAGATTCGACATATTTAGCAAAAGCTCAAATTTAGTCAGGCCAAAATCGTTACGTCGAATATCTGAAAGTAGATGAGAGGTTGCTTGTAAAGAAACAATATCCGGTATGACCACAGGCAAAACCAGACTTGAGCAATCCAGGCAAACCCCCATCATTTCATTGAGACGCGGTTGGGCGACATCGATCACGATATTGCGATAGAGGGCATTGCCAACCAGTAGTAATTCAAAAATCTGCTCAGGTCGAATCGCAGTCATGTGAGTTACGGGTGGTGCGGGCAAGAGATGAACATCTTCTTTCTCGTGGTGGAGTAGAATCTCTTCGAGACGGGTGACATCAATTTTAGATTGGGTGAGCAAGCCCAGGTGATGGGTTTCTGCTTTGCGTTCAAGCGATAATTGGCTGGCGAGGGAGCCTCCAGCATTTAGATCCAGATCAATTAAAAGTGTCGGCGTTTTTGATGCCAATGCCAAACCCACGGCCAGATTGGTCGCCAAGAAACTGGCGCCGGTTCCGCCTTTGGCATTAACCAATGAGATGATACGCGATGCTTGTACCATTTAAGTCTCCTGCTCTAAAATCAAACGTTCAAAAATAAGCGGGGCCTGATCTAATAATTTGCTGTCCAGGGGCTGATTGAGATCCAGGTATCTGGGATCTGACTTGAGCTCTGGAAATTCCTGATCGATGGTTTCGAGTGCTGCAACGGCTAGGCCTAATTGACCCGATTGTAGATAGAGCTTGACCAGATCCAACCAACATTCTTTTTGCTCTGGATACCAGGCCAGCAACTGCTCTAAAATAGCCTGAGAACGGCTCGGTTCTTTTGCTGCAAAGATATGTGCTGCCAACTTTAAAACATCAACTTGTCGGGGGAAACGTTCCAGGGTTTGCTCAATAATAGACTGAGCCCGTTTGAAAGCCTGGCATTGATTCGCCTGGCGTGTTGCTAGCAAGAGTCCAGGTAAATAATTGGGATGAAGCGAGATTAATTGATCCAGGTAAGCCTGGCTCGCTTTGAATTTACTTTCAGCCTGCGTGATTTTAGCCAGTCCCATTAAGGCTTCAATTTGCTCAGAACTTTGTTTAGCACTGTGTTTAAAAAGGCGCTGATAGGTTTTTTTAGCTGCACGCCATTGTCCCACTTGCATTTGTGCTTCTGCTTGTTCTAACTCAATTTTAGCTGATACTCTCGCCATGAGCCCCCCTTTCGTTAACCTGATTCAATTATAGCCTGTGTCTAAGGCGGATTAGAGGCTGAGGATGGCAATTTTTAAGGGATGCTGACCATCCGGTGAAGGGAAGTCAGCTTCGGGCTCTAAAATTTGCATGTCTTGTACAGGGCGATCTATTTTTTTTGCGCAGCGTTGAATACTATCTAACCATTCAGAGAGAGATACCTTGGCTGCATTATTGGTACAAAGTATTTTCCCACCCGGCAATGTGCACAAGATTGCTGGTTTTAAAACACTGGCATAATCTCGGATCAAATCGACAGTGCCAAAGTTGGATTTTGCCCAACGGGGAGGATCGAGTACCACACGTTCAAACTGTTCCTGTTCGTAGTGTTTATAGGGCGTTTTTTTTCGGCTTCGATGTTGCTTGATGCCCAGAGCTGACATCTGCCGAACAACGACAAAAAAATCATCCTGGATCATTCGTACTGAGGTCTGACTCGGATTCAGATTGTGGTTGATTTGGCCAACTTCTAAATTGCGCTTTGCAAAATCAAGATTGATGACTTCTTTCGCTGAGCCCGCGGCGGCAGCGACGCCTATACCGCAAGTATAAGCAAACAAATTCAATACTTTGCAGTCCTGGCTATTCTGTTCTATCCACTCGCGAGCAACCCGGAAATCTAGAAATAGCAACGGGTCCTGCCCCTGATGTTTGCCTTTGACCAGATAGGTGTGGCCATTTTCAAGACAAGTTGAGCTTTGTTCTGTCTCGGATGGGTCTTTTCGCCGTGAATAAGGAGCTGAGCGGTCGTTATAAACTATTTCTTGGATATCGAAATGATTTGAATAGGCCTGTTCAATGACGGCGTATTCATCAGGACTGAGTGGTGCATGAAAGCTTTGAATAAACAACTGTGAGCCATAGCGATCGATCGTTAATCCGGGATGACCTTCATTGGTGCCATGAAAGAGACGATAGGCGTCGGTCTTTTTCTGATTTAAGTTTGCAATAAGCTCACTGCGAGATTCGAGTGCGGTTTGTAATTTTGAATTGAGTTCTGTCATCTATCTAGTTTACGTGATTCTGGCATCTACAGGATCCTTTGTTAGCAGAAATCAAAGCGATAAACTTAGAGTAGACCCAGAAGTTTTTTCTTTTGGCTTGACTCAGCTTCATTTTGATCAGCTGTTGATTCGCCATTAAGGCCACTAACGAGTCCTGAAACGACTTCTCTAGTCGTCTCGACGGTGGCGTCTACGAGGGGTGTCACCGTTTCTATCACCGGGTTTTCAGGCAGCAGTGTTTCACTTAAATGGCTAATGACTTCAGTACCGTGTGCTAAAAGCTCTGTGGCACTTTCTATAATGGGCTTAAGTTCATTTTCTGCTGTTTGATTTTGCACCAGCAGTGAGAGGTGCAAGGCCTGGGCTTCCTTCAGTTCAAGCTTTTGACTATGATTGTGGTCGAATGCTTGCATTAAGGCTTTGGCATCAAAGATGGTTTGGCTGGCTACTGACTGGGTTACAAATCCCTGGTTTTGTTCCACTGAGAAATGTTGAAGATAAGCGTCTAGTTCATTTAAGTTCCAGGCCAAATCTTGATCCGAATCGAAGGCCTGAAAAGATTGTAGTTCAAGCTCAGTCTGCATACCCAAAGGAGGAGCCGTTAGGCCTGCTTGCATACCGAGTGGAGGCGCTGTTAGAGGCTTGGGTGCATCCATACCCAGAGGGGGGGCGGTTAATTCTTGATTGCTGGTATCTTGTTTCGTGAAGTCACCTACTGTGGATGCAGTGACAGCATTTAGTCGAGCGGGTGGTGCATGACAAGCGACAATCATCACTAGACTTGCACACACAATTACAGACGGTAAGAGCTGACGTTTCAGGTCATTGTATTGATAGCTACTCATAAAATTACCCTGTTTTCAAAATTCGTTGTTAATGATATTATCAACTTTACGCTGAATTATTACAATATATTAAGCGCTAAAATTGTATTAAATTCCCGTTTAATTTAACACATAAGTTAAATATATTCTTTATCTGTTATGCACTGGCTGATTTTGAAATATTACGGTTTTCAGGTATAATACTAATGTTCGATTAGTATGCATTTTAATGAGGTAGTTCTGATGACAATTGAATTTTCAGCCCCTGAATATATCCAAAATGAAAAAGTTTTGGACTGGGTTAAACAAGCGGTAGCGCTGTGTGAACCTGCGGCGCTTCATTGGTGTGATGGCTCTGAAGAAGAGTATCAAAAGCTTTGCCAATTGATGGTAGACAATGGCACCTTAAAACGATTAAATCCAGAAAAACGTCCCAATTCATTTTTAGCCTGGTCGGATCCACAGGATGTCGCTCGTGTAGAAGGACGAACCTTTATTTGTAGTCGCCGTCGTGATGATGCGGGGCCTATGAATAATTGGGTGCACCCCAAAGAAATGCATCAGAAAATGCAGTCCCTTTTTAAAGGCTGTATGCAAGGCCGAACGATGTATATCGTACCATTTTCAATGGGCCCGCTGGGCTCACCTATCGCTCAAATTGGCATTGAGATTACCGACTCGCCATATGTCGCGACCAATATGAAAATCATGACCCGTATGGGCAAAAGAGTTTACGATGCGTTGGGTGAAGAAGATTTCATCCCTTGTATGCATTCTGTTGGCATGCCCTTAATTGAAGGCCAAAAAGATACTCCCTGGCCTTGTAATCCAGACAACAAATACATTGTGCACTTCCCTGAAGAACGTTCGATTTGGTCCTTTGGCAGTGGTTATGGTGGCAATGCCTTGTTGGGTAAAAAGTGTTTTGCCTTACGTATCGCATCTTCAATGGGGCGTGATGAAGGTTGGTTAGCTGAACATATGTTGATTCTGGGTGTTACTGCTCCCGACGGAGTCAAAACCCATGTGGCAGCAGCTTTCCCTTCCGCTTGTGGCAAAACCAACTTTGCGATGATCATTCCACCCCCAGCTTTTCAAAAAGAGGGTTGGAAAATCACGACAATTGGTGATGATATCGCCTGGTTAAAACACGATCAAGAAGGACAATTGCGGGCAATTAATCCTGAAGCAGGTTTCTTTGGTGTTGCACCCGGTACTTCTTATGACTCCAATCCCAATGCGATGGAATCACTGAAAGAGAATTGCATCTTTACGAACGTTGCTTTAACGCCAGATGGTGATGTCTGGTGGGAAGGTATGACCAAAGAGACTCCGGCTCATTTGACAGACTGGCTGGGCAATCCCTGGACGCCAGAGAGTGAAACCCCGGCTGCCCACCCGAATGCGCGCTTTACCGCTCCAGCATCTCAATGCCCATCGATTGATGATGATTGGGAAAACCCTGCAGGGGTTCCTATTTCGGCCTTTATCTTTGGTGGCCGACGCCCCAGTGTAGTGCCTTTGATTTATCAGGCCTTTAACTGGAATTTTGGTGTTTATTTGGCTGCTACTATTGGCTCAGAAACGACTGCAGCAGCTGCTGGGCAGATTGGAAATGTTCGCCGGGATCCGATGGCTATGTTGCCTTTCTGTGGCTACCATATGGGGGATTATTTCAATCATTGGTTAGCGGTCGGACGCAATACACCCAACCCACCTCGTATTTTCTGCGTCAACTGGTTCCGCAAAGACGAAGATGGCAATTATCTCTGGCCAGGGTTTGCTGAAAACATGCGTGTGCTAGAATGGATTGTCAATCGGGTCAAAGGCAATGCCTTTGGTGTCGAAAGTCCTCTGGGCTGGATGCCACGTTATGAAGACCTCAATTGGGAGGGACTTGATTTCTCTGCCGAGGACTTTGATAAGGTCATGCTTGTCGATCGTGAATTATGGAAACAAGAAGTCCTGTCACATCAGACACTTTTTGATAAACTGTATGATAAGCTTCCCAAAGAAATTCTGCTGATGCGTGAATTTCTCCTTGCTAGCCTTTGGCGTTCCCCCGAAAAATGGGGATTGATCCACGAACGCTATATCGTGCAGCAACAGTAACACACAGCGTTTTAATGCTGCTTCTTTTAGCTCCGGTTGAGTGGACCAACCGGAGCTTTCCCATTTTTTGTGTGAATTATGCAGAACAACCTTTTTTCACTGCGGCATCATATTGGTTTTGAATACTTGTTATGCCTGTACTTGCGGCTACAGCAGCAGACCAATTGGCATCAGGAATAGAGTCAACGGCAGGTTTATAGGCCTCAAATAATTGCTTTCCTGATGAAGGGTTATCTTTGATGAAATTACACTCGATCACTTTAAGAAACTGTGCTTTTGAAAAACTCCCAGTTGGAGCTTCTGTACTGGGTTGTTCTTTGGGAGCCGTTGCCAGGCCGGTACTGGAGTCGCAAGCGCTTAAACTTCCAAGTAGACAGGCCATAAGGGACAAAGAGATTAATTTTTTCATCGGGTTTTCCTTGTTGTCAATTTGAATTTTGAAACCTATTCATGATTTCAGATAAGCTTACTTCCCGTCTAGATGCCATTCTCTCCAATCGACTTTTGCAGCAACAGACGTATTCTGATTTGATTATTTTGTTTGGCCCTGTCATTAGAGGGCCAGATTAAAGGCAATTTCTGATTTTCAGAGACCATATCGATATAAATTTATGAGAAATTGATTCGATAAATAGGCTGAAAGGCAATCAAAGGCTAAATTGCCTGATATGATACTAAGAATATGATTTTTGGACTTTCGATGATTGTGCTATTGATTGCGATCAATGCACTCTTTGTAGCTGGCGAATTTGCAGTTGTTTCAGTTCCCCAATCCAAAGTGCGGGACTTAGCAGAGCAAAAGCACTGGGCTGCTCGTTTCTTGTGGCCGATTTTAAAAGACACCCATGATTTTGACCGTTATATTGCCGCCTGCCAGGTCGGAATTACGATATCAAGTCTGATTCTGGGAGCTTATGGCCAGACGCAAATGATGGGTTGGCTACAACCGTTCATGAACGCTTATCCAGCTCTTGACTATCTGGTGATTCCAACCATTTTGGTTTTTTTAACCGTCTTTCAAATGTTATTGGGTGAATTGGTTCCCAAATCAATCTCATTACAATACCCTGTCCAGGCCGCATTATGGACAACCTATCCAATGCTGGCTGCATTATGGGTCCTACGTTTACCGATTGCCATTCTCAATGGCTCTGGTAATGGTCTACTCAAGTTAATGGGGTTTCAACCAGAAGCTCACCGCCATATTCATTCTTCTGAAGAGATCATGATTCTTTTATCGGAAGGCGAAGAGATGGGCGTTTTGGGTAAAACCGAAAGACAGCGTATGCATCAGGCCTTACAAATTTCGCAATGGTTTGTGCGTGACTTGATGGTGCATCGAGCATATCTGCAGACGATAAATTTAAAAGATAGTGTACGCAAAAACCTGAATCTTATAGCCAAAGCCAGGACATCCACCCTTTTGGTTTATGATGGTAAGCCAGATCAAATCAAAGGCTTTATCAGAACCCAAGAAATACTGCGTTATGTCTTAATCAATGGAGGAATAAAGCAATTAGATAGCTTTATTCATGAAATATTAGTTATTCCAAGGAACTTAGAGGTTCAAAGAGCTCTGATTAAGTTCCGTGAGCATCGCACCCGCCTGGCGCTGGTTGTTGATGATTATGGTGGCGTTGCAGGCTTGTTGACCTTAAGAGATATTCTGGCTGAGTTAACCGGAGCTGTTGGTGATGAATTTGCATTGGCACGCACGGCATATCAGCATTTGTCTGATGGACGCTATCGTTTATCAGGCCAGATGCGACTGGACCAACTCAAAGAAAAACTGGACATTGATTGGGACTCTGAGTTTACGAATACGGTTGGGGGCTTTATCCAGGCTCAACTCGATCGATTGCCTTACCGAGGTGAAGTTTTACGCATTGGACAACACCAGATTGAAATCGAAAAGGTCTCGGCTCGCGCCGTAGTCTCTGTTTTCATTAAAGAGAAGCCTTTATGATTGCACTCAGCATAATCCTGATATTGTTAGCTTTAAATGCTTTGTTTGTAGCTGCTGAATTTGCTATATTAGCCAGCCCCAAGACGGCATTGCAGAAAGCCGCTCAACAGGGAAATAAGCGGGCCAAAGCCACTTTGTTTATCAAAGAAAACGCCGTGGCCCAAGATCAATACATTGCGACCTGCCAATTGGGTATTACGGTGGCCAGTCTTGGGCTGGGTATGTATGGTGAACACCAAATGGCGGAGTGGATAATCCAGGGTGCGCATCAGGTTTCCTGGTTGAGCTTCTTAGCAGCCCATTCGGCGGCTTCAATTGCCTCAGTGACTTTGCTAACTTATTTTCATGTGGTCCTGGGTGAAATGATACCTAAAACCCTGGCTTTGCAAACGCCAATAAAAATGGTGATGCTGATTTCACCGATCATGCGTAGTATTAAATGGCTTATGCATCCATTGGTTTTGGTACTGAATGGAATGGGTAATGGGATCCTGGCACTGATGGGTATTCAACGTACCGACGAAGCGCAATATGCAAATATCCGAGATATTCAGTTTATTGTGCACGAAAGTCATGAAGCCGGAATGCTTGAAAAAGACACTGCAGATGTTTTGATGGAGTTACTTGATTTTACAGATATGGATGCCAGTGAAATGATGGTTCCTCGTGTGCATATCTCAGCACTCGAATTGGATTGTGACAAAGAGAGCTTACGAGAGATGATTATGGCCAACCCACACTCTCGTTACCCTGTCTATACAGAAGGTCTGGATAATATTCAGGGATATGTGCACTTACAAGACCTTTATCAAAAGCTACGAAATCCCAAGCAGGCTTTTGCATTAACCCCCAAAGATCTTTATCCGATGCCATTTGTTCCGGCCACGACCAAATTGGAAACGGTCTTGCAAACCATGCATCTGGAACAAGTCAAAATAGTGATTTTGTTGGATGAATTTGGTGGTACTGCTGGCTTGATAACCCTGGAAGATATTCTTGCGGAATTGATGGGACCGATCGACAATAAGGAAATTGCATCTGCTGACTTTCGAGTCGAGTCCGAAGGTGTGTGGCATGTTGCGGGTTCTATGCGCTTAGAAGAGCTTGGTGAAGAGTTAGAAATGGATTTAGAGCATGAACAGGTTGAGACCGTTGGGGGCTTAATTATGGACATTCTGGAACGTGCTCCACTGCTTGGTGATCAGGTTGCGTATCAAGATTTGCATTTTGAAGTTTTAAAATTACAAGGCCGTGGTATTGCTGAAACCCTAATCAGTAAACGAGATCCATTAGATCCGAACCCATCGGATGAAGACTTAGATTAAAAGCGCTAAAACCCATATTTCAAAAGGTTTTAGCGCTTTTCTGTTTTTATTTTTGCATTAGACCATTTTTTTAATTTTAGGTTTTCTGCGTTTACGGGTTTTTTCTGGAATCAAATCTCTCATGGATTCCAGTTTTCCAAAGCTCAACAAGCGATCGCCAGGCTCTAGGATCCGTTCAGACTTGGGGTTTGGAATGACCTTGCCATCGCGGTGTAGGGTTAATACATTGATATCTTTCTCACGCAATCCAGAGTCCTGTAGTGAGCGGCCAACATATTCAGAACCTTCAGGAATAGATATTTCGGTTACGCCATAGCCTTTGCTAACCGTCAGTTTCTGGCGCACATCTATTTCAGGGAAATCAACCTGAGCAGCAATATAATCAATAAAGGCACCGGCTACATCGATTTGGGTACAGCCTTCGATACCTTCTAAGCCCGGTGAAGAGTTAATTTCCATAATCTGAGGCCCATCTTTGCCTTCCAGCATATCCACACCAGCAATACCCAGACCCATTAGTCTGGCTGCCCGAATAGCTGTTTCCTTATACTCATCAGAAAGTTTGACTGATTCAGTCATACCGCCCCGATGAACGTTACTACGAAATTCCTGACCCTGAGCCACACGTCGCATGGCTGCGACGACCTGATCTCCGACAACCAGAGCACGAATATCTTTGCCTTTACTTTCAGCTACAAATTTTTGAATCAGAACATTTTGCTTTTGGCTTTGCAGGAGCTCGATAATCGAAGTGGCCATTTCAATGGTGTCGGCTAATAGAACGCCAATTCCCTGAGTGCCTTCTAAAAGCTTAATCACCACGGGTGCACCACCCACACGTTGAATCGCAGGCAGGACATCTTTTTTATCCCGTACAAAGGTCGTGGGGGGAATCCCAATTTTATGCTTGCTTAAAATCTGAAAGCTGCGCAATTTATCCCGTGAATTTAAAATACCGTCTGCAGAATTGGCAGAAAAAACGTCCATTTGCTGAAACTGTCGGACGACTGCGGTACCAAAATAGGTCATCGAAGCGCCAATGCGAGGCAAGACGGCGTCATAATGGCCCAGTTGCTTTTGTTTAAAGTACAGATCTGGGTTGCCCTCTTCGATATCAATTGCAAACTTAAGGGTGTTGAGCACTTTCACATCATGTCCACGACTTTTGCAAGCTTCTACCAGTCGTCGGGTACTGTAATTTTTGGGTTCTCGAGATAGGATTGCTAATTTCATAAGGCCTCATTTAAGTTGTTTAATCGTTTTGCTTGTCAAGATCATAGAGTTTAATTATATCCGAAATATATCGCAAAGGGTGATGTCATCTCAATCTACCGGGTTTTTTAAAAGTGAGAGAGTAAAAATCACACCCTTACAATCACTTTTGCCACAGGATCTATTCAGACGGCTACAATTTAGGAGCTCTGTCTGACAGAGGCTGTTATTCGCCTAAGCTGTTACTGTCTCTGCTGTCCATATTGAAATGACTCTTATGAAGAGTATAGCGATAGACTTATGTTTGAACCAAATTTTACATACAATAATAAATATTATTGTATGTAAAATAGACAAGGGTAGTGATATGGGGGGGGCGCTATTCACTTAGAATGTCTCCATTTGGTGTTCCCCTGAATAGAGTTTGGTACTATAGAGAAAAAGTGATTGAAACGAGAGAATAAGATGGCTGAAAAATTAGCAGAAGCAGATCTGAAGTCATATTGGGCGCTTCGGCGTTCGTGTGTTTGGTGGCTGGAGCCAGCAACATTGATTCGCGCCTGGGGACCCGATTCAGAATCCTATCTACAAACTCAGATTACACAAAATATATCAAAGCTTGAAGTTGGACAGGGGACTCTCTCTGCTTTGGTTGATCGCAAGGCTCATTTACGCAGTCTTTTTTCTGTTCATTTAAAGCAAGCCAATGAATATTGGCTCTTCCCTGAGGCCCAGGCCGAGACACTTTTTGCCCATTTAGAAGGCCATCATTTTGTCGAGCAAGTTGAACTTGACTTGCAAGACTCCGGATTTAGATTGCATCTTGAAGGCCCAGAAACGGCTCGAATTATTCAGCAATTGTGTGGTCGTAAGCTCTCCGAAATGTCTCCAGAAGCTCTGGTCTCTGTCGCTATCCCTGGGGGATCAGCTTATCTTGTTAAGCATTCAGACAGTGGTGAAAATGGGGTCAGATTTTACTGTAAACACAAACCAGAAGCCTTGATTGCTAGTCTTGACTCACAATTTGGAATCACGGAATTAAGTCCTGCGGCATATGAAACGATTCGAATTGAGTCAGGTCTACCCGATTGGCAACACGAAATCAAAATTGATCAAACACCCTTGCCTCAAACGGGATTAGAAAAAGAGCGGGCAGCTTACGATAAGGGCTGTTATTTAGGGCAAGAAGTGATCGCTCGTATCAAGACTTATGGTGTGGTTCCTTATGCTTTGGTCGGTTTAGTGAGTGAAGTGCCACTCCCACTGGGTGAATTCAAAGTTACTGAAAAGAAGGCTGGGGAAATCACATCTGTGGCCTGGTCACCTCAAACTGAAGCCTGGATAGCATTAGCATATTTACATAAAAATCAGCGCGAAAACAATAAAAAAATAGAGCTTAATATTGAAAATAACTTATATTCGGTAATAGTTAGACGTTTGCCTATATATGCTCCTCCTAGTGATCAGGATCAGGCGCAGCAATTATATGAGCAAGCCTTAGATGATTTCGCTGAGGACAATGAGATCCAGGCTATATCACTACTTGAAGCAGCGATTTCCAAAGACTCTCAATTAGCAGATGCCTATGAATCTTTGGGTGTGATTTTATCTCGACTAGACCGGCATCAAGAAGCCATTACTGTCATGCAAAAACTGACCGAGATTCGCCCCCAGGAACCAATGGCACATACCAATTTATCTCGTTTTCATATGTTGTTAGGGGACAAAGAAACTGCTGAGTTTCATATGGCTGAAGCAACACGCTTGAATATGTTTAAAGACATGGAGCAGCGAACCGCTCAGGTTCAAAAGCAACAAGAGCGAGCACAAAAAGAGCAAATGATGGCAATGTTCAAAGAGGTCTTAGAGCAAGAAGACCCTGAAGATTTGGTTGCCAATTATGGCCTTGGTAAAAGCCTGGTAGATTTAGAACAATATCAGGAAGCCATTCCTTATCTTGAACAAGCCGTTAAAGTCGACCGCTTTTATTCGGCGGCCTATTTGCAATTGGGCCTGGCTCAAGAACATGCCCAAGAAATTGATTCTGCCAGATCAACCTACCAAAAGGGGATCGAAGTAGCTGCTGAAAAAGGGGATTTGATGCCTAAAAAATCAATGGAACAACGGCTATTGGGGCTATAAAATGAAAAAACGATGGTGGTTAAGTCTAGGAGTGGGACTGGTTTGTGCTTCATTAGTGATCAAAAAAGTGCCTGTAATGGCTCAGGATATATTCTTGTTTCCGCCTGAGAATACGATATTCAAATCTTTTCAAGATCAAGTACCTGAAATCAACTGGCTACTCCCGCTTGAAACGCCTGAGTTTCAGAGTTATCTGCAGTTTTATTCTTTGGGCCAGTCATCCGTGAGCCACTATGCGGGATTTCAAACAATCAATCAGAAATCTATCTTTGTTCATGCCCTGGTCCCACCAAATGCCAAAGCGACGGTGATGGTTTTACATGGCTATTTTGTGCATTCCGGCTTATTGCAATATTTGATTCAATCGTTGCTTGATGCCAATTATGCAGTGCTGGCCCTGGATTTACCCGGCCATGGTTTATCTAGTGGAGCCAAAGCTTCGATTGACGATTTTTCAGAGTACTCAGAAGTCATTGATCAAGTGACTCGATCAGCTGCTATTCATTTACCTGAATACGAGGCCATTATTGGGCATAGTACAGGAGCCGCAGGAGCCTGGGAATATCTATTAAGATTTCCAAATCAGCCTTTCAAAAGAGCAATTTTAGCAGCGCCTTTGGTCCGATCCTATTCCTGGGAGCTCTCTCAAGTCGGGATGTTTTTAGGGCAATCCTGGTTAAGTGATTTGCCTCGTTTATTACGCCCGACCTCTAAAGATCCCAATTTTTTGAAATTCGTTCGCCAAGATCCACTGCAATATGATAAAACTCCCGTTCGTTGGGTTCAAGCCCTGGTGAAATGGAACGAACACAATATCCCGCAATTTAAACAAAGCAATACTCCTGTCTTGTTGATTCAAGGTGACGAAGACACCGTCGTCGATTGGAAATACAATATTCCTTTTCTCGAAGGGCGATTTCCCAATCATCAAGTCAAATGGCTGCCTGGTTCTCGGCATGATATTTTTTGGGAAACCGAAGCGATTCGGACAGAAACCTTTATAGCCATTCATGAGTTTTTAAGCCATCCTCAGGATTAACAGAAATTAAACCCTTCTTAAACGAACGTTTTCTCTTGCTTAAGAATGTTTGGCCGTCCCTGCGCGATATATATAGTATGCGTAGAATGCAAAATTAGAGGAGATTATTATCATGGCTGGAAGCGTCAATTTTTCAAATCAACAGTGGTTAGTTCAATCGTTAGATCAAAACAAAAACGGAATGATGGACGAGCTTAAGTTTGCCCCAGGTGTTAAACAAGAAATTGATCAAAACCAGGATAATCAAATCTCCAAAGCTGAACTCACTCAGGCCCTACAATCAGACCGAGTGGAAATTCAACAAGGCCAGGTTAGCAAATCTCGTGGCTTCAATGTTTTCGTCAACGGTCTAGAAACATTAAAATCAGTTCGTGCAACAGCCAATAGCGGAGTTTCCAATACCCACCACTGGACTCCCAATTTTTATTCGGATGATACTTCTCGGGATCGGTATCACAAACTGGTTGATACCAATACCAAATACGATGGCGCTATTGATAAAATGGAATCTTCATTGCGTTCAATTCGTGACATGACCGAAGGCAAAACAGACTCGACGTCAAGATCTTTAAATATTCAAGCCAAAACCACTTTGCAGAGCACTCAGTGGAAAACCTGGACCGCGCGTTTCCAACAAAATACGAGCCAAACCCGAATTTGGTTTGATGATTATAAGCCAGGAGTCAAGCCGCCAACACCCAGTTCACCATCAAATGGTTCTCATACAAACGATCCTTTTGCTGGAGGCAATAATTCAATCGGCTCCGATCCCCATGGCAAGGATCCATTTGCCGGGGGGGGTAAGTCGACGGATCCTCACGGAAAAGATCCTTTCGCTGGTGGCGGCGGATCGAATTCAAATGATCCCTATGGCAAAGACCCTTTTGATGGCGGTGGTAATAATCAACCGGTCATTCCTAATGATCCCTATCTGGATCGCTTAACGCCTCATATTAGAGAGCAAGAACAAATTCTGACCAATTTGCAATCTTCATACGACACCATGAACAATACCCTTAAAGCAATCAAAGAACAAACCAATGATTTGCCTGATTTGCAACAAAGTGCTTCAGCGACGGATGCTAAGATTTCTCAAGCCTTTGCCAATCTGACTGGAATTGAAAACTCAGGGAAAACCCCACAGCAGGTCGCTAGCAATATTCGCTCAGAAGCAGATCAAACAGATTCGAAAGCAACTGGCCGCACCGGTCCGTTTGCTGGAATTGGTGCCGGCGTTGGTTTAGTTGCTGGCGCAGCAATTGGTTATTTTGCTGGTGGACAAAGCATCAAAAATGCAGCTATCGGTGCCGGAATTGGCGCAGCCGCTTCCGCTGGGGTCGGCGCTTTAATCGGAAACGGGATTGACTCAGGCTATAAATCTGAAGCCACATCATTGCGTTCTCTGGCTGGCCGAGTTGAATCCTATTCACCTGCTGCTGATAAGCAAACGACTCTTCAATCTAACCAACAGTTTTACGGTAATCTATTTGAAGCCCGCGATGCACATGATTTAGATGCCGCGCGTGTAGTCAATAACAATATCAGCTCAATTCAAAACCAGGTCAGTCCTGTCGTTGAACGCAGCGCAGAAATCTTAAACGCCCACCGTAAATATTAATTAGAACATTAAAGAAAAAGAGCCGCTGACCTGGGCTCTTTTTCTTTGCTATTTTATATGCGATAACTAATATTATTGTATATAAAATAGCAAAGGACCAAGACTTAATAGCCTGATCTAGCTTAGTCCATTAGATAAAGTTTAAAATAAATAAATTGCATCGATGCAATTTTAGTCACTCCAGGTTTATCTTGGCCCTAAGAAAAATTCCGAGCTGAACTTAGTCTTGATTTCTTAATTCTTAACTATTCTTGGGCATCGATAGTAAAATTGAAATTGAAGCCGTTTAATTCTTATATTTGAATATAGTGACCTAAGCAGCTTAAGATGCTAGCTAAGATTGAAGCCGAGTTATTGAATTTAACGCTAATTTTGTGAGGATCAGCCGTCTCGCAATCTCTCTAATTATTGAATATATGGGGTCTGAAACCCAGTGTTTTCGTTTTTTGACATGTTCTATAATAGACATTATTGTAGGTGTGGTGTTTTTTGGCTTATTTGTGGGTCTAACGTATACTGAAAGAGGAGGAATCTCATGTCTAAATGTATTCGTTTCTTTGATACCCTGAGTTTAAACGATCTGGAATTAGTCGGCGGCAAGAATGCATCGCTGGGGGAAATGCTGCGCACCCTTAAACAAAAATCAATCCGGGTTCCCAATGGCTTCGCGATCACGACGCATGCCTACAAGCAATTTCTGTTAGCCAATCAATTGGATCAACAGATCGAAAATTGTCTGCAAGCATACCATGAATCGTTAATCTCGCTGGAATCATGCGGCAAGCAGATTCGTTTGCTTTTTCTAAATTCAGGTTTCCCTGAAGATCTTGAAAATGAGATTAAGCAAGCCTATCTCCAGCTCAGTCAAGAATACAATAGCATGGGAATCGATGTTGCGGTCAGATCCTCGGCAACTGCTGAAGATCTACCTGATGCCAGTTTTGCCGGACAGCAAGAAAGCTATTTAAATGTAACAGGATTTGGCTCCGTTTTAGATGCGACCAGAAAATGTTATGCCTCTCTTTTTACGAATCGTGCCATTGCATACCGTGAAAAACAAGGATACGCTCATCAGGACGTTTACCTGTCTGTAGGCATTCAAAAAATGGTTCGTTCAGATAAAGGCGCGTCGGGAGTCTTGTTTACGATAGATACGGAAACGGGCTTTCCTGATGTCATTGTGATTACCGGATCCTGGGGGCTAGGCGAGTGTGTTGTTCAGGGCATGGTGACACCAGACGAGTTTCTTGTTTTTAAACCCCTTCTTAAAAATCCGCATTTAGCACCGATTATAAGTATGCGTCTGGGCAATAAAAATCAGAAAATGATATACGCTCAAGATCGCGTCGGCAGTACCAGTATCGTGAAAACATCCAGTAAAGAGCAAACTAGCTGGTGTTTAGATCAATCAACAATTATTCAATTGGCAAATTGGGCTCAGACAATTGAAACCCATTATCAGCGACCGATGGATATTGAGTGGGCATTAGATGGCGAAACCCAGGAAATGTTTATTGTTCAGGCTCGCCCTGAAACAGTACAATCTCAAAAAACAGCCCACACCTTAAAAAGCTATCGACTCAATCAAACAGAACAGCCGATCTTAGAAGGTTTGGCTGTGGGCGACGCTATTGCTAACGGTAAAATTTGCTTGATTCGTTCCGTTAAAGATATAGAGCAGTTTATACCCGGTAGTATTTTAGTCACCGAAATGACAGATCCTGATTGGGTGCCTGTGATGTCAAAAGCCGCCGGAATTATTACCAATCAGGGAGGAAGAACCTGTCATGCCGCCATTGTTTCCCGTGAATTGGGAGTACCGGCATTAGTAGGCACTCATGATGCGACACAAAAATTGAAACATCAACAATCGATTACGCTATCTTGTGCAGAAGGAGAAATCGGTTATGTCTATAATGGTATCCTAAATTTTGAAACCGAAGACCTCTCATTCAGTGATATTCCGATCACCCAAACCCAGTTAATGTTAAATCTAGCTAATCCCGATATGGCTTTTCGCTGGTGGCGTTTGCCTACAGCAGGCATTGGACTCGCCAGAATGGAATTCATAATAAACAACGTGATCCAAATACACCCAATGGCTCTCATTCATTTTAATACTTTGCAAAATAAAGATGTTAAAAAAACAATAGCTAAGATGACAGCATCTTATAGTGATAAATCGGAGTACTTTGTTGAGCAGCTCACTTTTGGGATCGCAAAAATTGCGGCCTCACAATTTCCGCAGCCTTGCATTGTACGCATGAGTGATTTTAAATCCAATGAATATGCAAATTTGATTGGTGGCCAGGATTTTGAAAGTGACGAAGAAAACCCGATGCTGGGCTTTCGAGGAGCTTCACGCTATTACCACCCGGCATATCAAGCGGCCTTTGAATTAGAATGCCAGGCGATTCGGAGGGTGCGAGAAAAAGTCGGCCTGAAAAACGTCAAAATCATGATACCCTTTTGCCGTACATTAGCAGAAGCACACAAAGTGCAAGCGATTATGGCTGAGCAAGGATTGATACGAGGGCAGGAAGATTTAGAAATCTATGTGATGTCTGAATTGCCATCCAATGTCTTTTTAGCGGATGAATTTGCCCAGCTTTTCGATGGTTTTTCGATTGGCTCTAATGATCTAACACAATTGGTTCTGGGGGTTGATCGCGACTCGAACCAATTGATTCATCTCTTTGATGAAAGAAACCCAGCTGTCAAACGTGCAATAACACTGATTATTGCATCTGCGAAGAAACACAATATTAAAGTAGGTATTTGTGGACAGGGTCCGAGTGACTACCCGGACTTCGCACAATACCTGGTCAGCCAGGGCATCGATTCACTCTCATTAAATCCAGATTCGTTTATTAAAGTCGCTCACAAAATAGCTGAAATTGAAGCGACTAATTCCCAGCTGCTCTAAGCGCTTTAATCTGTTCGAGATAATTGGCCAACTTTTCAGGTGAAATTTGATCTGCCTGCGCTTCTTTTAGAGCTGCTTCTGCTTTGGTTAGATTGGCTTTTTGAATCAAAAAATAATCGATCTTCTTCAGATGTGCTTTTTCGAGTAATTTGCCGGCTTCTTCGAAATAATTACCAAGCACTTCACCTTCCAGGATTAATTTTTGGCTACGAAGAATCGCATCAGAAAAGTATTCTTTATCGAGAAAGTTTTCTATCACTTGAACCTGCTTTTTTGCACGTTCAAGATTAGTTTGGTTTTTTTCTTGTGCAATTTGAATTTCCTGTTTTTCGGTAGGAGTAAACTGCTCTTGCAATAGCAATCGATCAAAGGCTTGAACTCTTAAATCATAGGTTTTTTGCGTTTGAGCGGCTTCAAATTCTGTTTTATAATCCGAGTTTGCACCAGGCATACTTGGACTAGACTGATTCTCTATAGCATTGTCAATAGGAGTTCGGTTTTCTTGTACTGTTTCAGGCACAGTTACTGGAATTGAATCCGTTTTGCTGGATCCAAAACTTATGATTAAGACACTTACAAACAAAATTATTGCGACCAGAAGGCCCAATAATAGATAGGCAAAATAGAGCATATCCGGCGTGTTAAACCACCAAGATTTTGAAGATTGAAAATACTCAGATCTTAATTGTGCTTTTGGAAATTGCATTTATTTTACTGCCTCTGGTTCATGAGTTGCTTTGATAGCCTGAAAACTCTTAGCTGATTTCGTTACCTTAAGTAATTTCCGACAGAAGGCTTGATGTGCTTCAATAGCAGACTCAGAAAATAATAAATTTTGGAATATTGGGATGGTACTCAAATCATCAAACATATCCGTTAAATAATAAGGTAAAGCATGGGATTGCAAGCCTGTCTCAGGAAAATCTGGATCTAGATAAGGAATTGGATAAGTTATAAATTGGAAAATTGGCAAAGAAAATGACCACTTATTGAGTTTTATCATTAACATAGCCAAATAATGCAGAGATGGGTCAGTTTGAAAAGTAGACGTGATAATTTTTTCTTCTTCGTCCTGGTCTTTAAATTCCTGAATGACTGAGTTTCCTAACAAACAAACGGGCACTTCTAATGTCATTGCATCTAGAAGCAGCACAGACCAGTTATTATTGGCTATGATTAAATCACTGGAACCCAGGAATGTTCTGTAATTGTCTTCAGTTATATGAGAGAAATAGTGAATGTCGACATTTAAATCAGGAATGGCATTGACTTCGCCTGTCGGTGGGCTTGAACCCACAATCAGCAGTTGAAAGTGCTGTGAAGGAAATTGTCTCAGATAGAATATTAGCACTTCAATTGAAACAAAATAAAATCCCAGGATGTTTTTTTCAAGTGCGTTTGAGAATAAAATGGAATCAAAGAATACGGTAATCACTTTACTATTTGGCTTCGCCTCGATCGACTCTAAAAGCTGCTCTCGCATTTGTGGTGCTGCACTTCGAATATTGCTATCTAGGGGGTTCCATAAATGAACGCGGTGATCTGCTGTCACTTGTTCAGGCAAAACAGGCAAAACAGGTTTTAGTAATTGCACATCTAAATCTAATGGCAGTGGAGATTCACCTTCTTCAAAACTTCCTAATTTAACCTCTGGATTTAGGACCAATTGGTCATCCTTAAAGGCCAGTAAATGGAAGTAATCAACAGCATAAATAGGCGTCTCTAAATCTTTTAACCAGACAGGTAATAAATTTAATTCCAAGGGATTGATAAAGTAATTGTATAGATCTAGTATAATAATCGCAGAAATTTGTTCTCTTTCGATTATATTAAGTAATTTTTGTTTGTTTTCATCTTGATTTTCAGTTAATATTCCGACAACTCTTTCAGGTCGACTTGAGACCAGAGATGATGAAATACTATTGGTTAAGGCATAGACTTGAGCTGGCCTGCCCCATTGCTGCACCAGGCGCTCAATCAACAAGGCTTCATCAAATGATTGATCAGATATTTGCAAAACTAAAAGGGCGTCGCTCATAATAAGTATAAATCCGGTTCTGCAGGATAATATTCAAGTGTACCTGTTCCCAGGCCTAAAGCCAACTCAGTCCTTAATTTTAGAGCACAATCAAACCAGCTATAGCGATAGATTTTTTTCAGGCTTTCTGTTGCTAAACGCCAATAAAGTTCAGGATCTGAGATCAGCTGAAACATCAATTGTGCCGCTATTTCAGGGTCCGGACTTTTCATCCAAACCACTCGATCCCCATTATGTCCGGGCACCCAACCTGGAGTCGGTATCAGTAAAGCATCTGGACCAGCGACTTCGGCCAGTACGGAGTTGTCCGAAGCAATCACCGGGAGCCCTGTAGCTTGAGCTTCCCAAACAGGCATACCGAAGCCCTCGCCTAAACTGGTTAACAGGAAGGCATCACAGGCCTGGTATAAATGCGCTAATTTTTGATCCGGCCAGGGATTTTTATAAGGATCAAAATCGGGTGTGATAATAACCCACTTTTGCAGATCTAAGCCCTGAACCAATTCCGTTAGTTCTTCCGTTTTCTCAGTATGTAGATACAGATAAACGGGCTCATCAATCCCATGAACCTGATGATAGATTGCCATTGCTTGCAAGGCATATTCGAGGCCCTTTCGCCAAAAGTTATTTGCCACCAATAAAAAAACAAAGCCCTGCTCAGGGAGTTGGAATTGTTGCTTTAAAAGTCTTTTTTGGGCTGCGTCAACCGGGTGAAATAACTGGGTATTGACAGACAGGGGCACTTTTGAAATCACACCGGAATACGACTTTTGAATTTGTTTACGACCAAATTCAGCTAATGCCAGGATCCGTTGGCATCGATTAAAGACAGCCTCCAGTGGCGCAGGATTAGTGTCTCGTTCATAATCAATCGTAAACCACCCGATCACAGGCCCTTTCCAGGCCTTTAATTCCTTTTGATAAGAGATGAAAAAATGCGGATCAGCATGGATTAAGATTAAGTCAGGCTCTAGTTCATATAATAGCTCCCGTAATACGCCTGGCCCTCCCTGTGGATGACTAGCATCTGAATAGTAATGAATGCCGTTTTCGATTTGATTGGGGCCTTTATAATGCCAGGCCAAATGATGCATTTCAAAACTTTCTTGCAATACCCCTGTTTGATAAAGCTGATCAAAGGTAATACCATAGCCCTTTTTAACGCCCGGATATCGGCCTATCACCAAAACGCGGGGCTGCTTCCGATTGAACTCAGAAGTCCAGGATTCTAAACTCTGAGCTAAGCGTTGTAAAGCTATTCGCTTTAACATGGTTTCAGGGTGATCTAAAACAAAGGCTTCGAGTAATTCTTTTTGCACAGCATTGTATTCAAACTCTTGAGGGGCGCAGACTTCATAGTCCTGTGGCAAGTCATGATATAAACGTTCCATGTAAGTTGACTTGATACGCATCGCTTCTTTCTCACGAACATGACCATAATGGAAGATCCGAATCGGTGTTCGTAGCGCTTTCGAATGGGGATCCTTTAGTATTTGTGTCCAGGCATCCTGAAAATGTTTTGCTTTGCCACGTCGACTTAAGCGCATGGTCTCTTGATACCAGCCCGCTTTGGCCCCCTGAGACCCAATCAGCATATCGTAGTCAGCATAAAAGTGGAGCACCTGAAAATAGAAGCCATCAATATCCAGGTGATGGTATTGCTCTAAATAAGATTTGACTTTCTGAATGTCTGCATTTAGATAAACTTCATCAGCTTGCACATGCCATAACCAATCCCCATCACAAAATGCTTCTGCTTCTTCAGCGGCAAGGCGAATAAGTTCGCCTTGCCTTAAATCGGTGCGTTGCCATATATCACTCGCATGCAATTTCAATTGTGGAATTTTGCTTTGTAAGTCCTGCAAGGCTTCTCGCGTGCCATCAATTGATTCTCTGGCACAAACGACGACTATTTGGTCACAAATCGGAGCCACAGATAAGAGACTCTCAATGAAAGGATAATCAAATGAAATACCATTTTTCAGATAAGAAAAGGCCGAGAGCTTATAATCTGTTTTAGAAATTCCTGGGGTTTTAAATTGACCACTGCTTAAAATCTTGACTGCTAACTCACTTAAATCCGAAAATAAGTAAAGCTGCTGGATCAACCAGGTTTGATGATTCACAGTTTGACCGTTTGCCTTTAAATATTGACGCTGCTTCGCTGCAAAGGCCTGGCGTAAGTCCAAAATATTATCTGCTTCAACAGAATGACTCGCTTCAGTTTGTTTTTGTTGAACAGAGAGTTCTGCATAAGCCAATTGTTTGTTCACAAACTGCTGTAGATGATCATAAGCTCTGTGTTCAATCGCATAAGGCAATTCAGCTGGAAAAGCGGTTGTCTCACCGTCCACCCAAGGATGTTGATGGACTTTCCCACTCCAAAGTACACGTTGGGAGCGAAACAAGCGCATCTGGTAATCAGGAAAGAGAGCTGGTATTGACTCCCCAAAGTAATAGTTTTGTCTCGGAACCCAGTATCCTGTTTTGTCTAAAATATTGAATTCAGACTGTATCGTTTGAGCCAGACTCTCCGGGATTCGCTCATCTACATCTAGCACCAGAGTCCATTCCCGATCTACCTGAGCAAGCCCAAAGTTACGGGATTCATCCACACAGTCCATCGGTAAATGCGGAATCACTGTTGCGCCACATGACTGCGCGATTGAAGTGGTTTGATCTTGACTGTACATATCTATTACCCAAATTTTATCAACCCAGCTTAATGTTTTCAGGCAGTCTTCAATCTGAGCTTCAGCATTCAGTGTATGCACCACGGCTCCAATTCCTGGCACTAATGCTTGACGCCGCACAAATGCGGAACAGCCATGACCCCAATTGGGTTTTTCATAGATCATGTAATAATTTGGATCTTGCTTTAAAAATCTATGGTTATTCCAGTTTTTATAAGTCATAATATCGTCTAACACAATCGTCTGTGCGCCATAAACCAGGGCTAAATCATTGGCCCCTGAAAACTCACCGCCATCAAGTAAAACCAAATCAAAGTATTGAATCTGATATTTTTGTTGAATCAATTCAATCCCTGAAGCCTGGCCATTTAACTTCTGGACCACGCTTTCTTCATCAGCTAACCATTTCAAGACTTGTTCAAGAGGGTAGCGCCTTAAAAACGATAATTCTTGCCGATAGAAAGTCATAATATCTTTTGCTGTCGGCATTTCCACCTGATTATCTGACAATCCATGAAAAACCTGAACCTGTTCCTGGGGGTAGAGGCCCAAGAGATTTTCGACTCGAGCAAATTCTGACTCGATGCAAAATAAATTTGCATCCGGCTGAGTCGCTTGTAAGGCAGCACTTAAGATGCGTGTACTACCCAGACCGTCACCACTACCTATTTCCAGTATATGCCTGGGTTTGCCGGTGCTGGCCAATTGAAATAACATCTGATAAAAGGGATGAGAACGTAGTTCTTCAAACAATTCTTTTTGCATGTGATTCAGCATAACGGATTCAATTTTTTTGCGCAATTTTTTCTATCCCCTTTTTGCTGTCGCCTAAAAAAGATATAATAGGTTTCCTTGGCACAGTAGCTCAGTTGGTTAGAGCACTCGGTTCATACCCGAGTTGTCGCTGGTTCGAATCCAGCCTGTGCTATTTTTTTATGCTTAATTTTGAGTTGCAACCTCGTTTGCGCTACTCACTTCGCTCTCTCATTAGCTTGATGACTATCGCCATGGGAGATCTTACTGAAGCTCTTTTGTGAAAGGAATGAGAATGTCTGACTCCATTGATTCAATCCAAAATGAAATTATTGCCGAATTTAACGATTTTGAAGACTGGGAAGAAAAATACGAGTTCATCATTGAATTGGGCTTTGATATGTCGCCCCTGGCAGAAGAACATAAAGTGGAAAGTAAACGCATTTTAGGCTGCCAATCCAATGTTTGGCTTCACGCTGAATATGATGCAGACAAGCATCACATGATTTATGTGGCTGATAGTGAGTCCATGATCGTCAAAGGTCTAATCTCGCTCTTGATCCAAGTGCTCTCTCAGCAATCACCTGAAGCCGTCTTAAAAAACGAACTTTTCTTTTTGAAAGCGATTGGCCTGGATCAGCATCTTTCCTCTACGCGGACCAATGGACTCAGCGCCATGATTCAAGAAATGAAAAAACAGGCTGCTTTACATCTGATCGCGATTGAATCACAAGCTGTCACACCTCCCAGCGATTAATGCGAGCACATTTGGGCTCCATTTCTGTAGGACTGAGCCTAGCCTGCTTATCTGCCTGTCAAGCGCCTCAGCCGCAAATAAGCGACACTTACTCACGGGTTATTGCTGTCGGCGACCTGCATGGAGACTATCAGGCAACGCTAAAAGCCTTTCAAGTCGCTGGAGCTACCAATCCCCAAAATGAGTGGATTGCACAAAATATACTTGTTGTTCAAACCGGTGACCAACTTGATCGCGGCAATCAAGAACTACAAATACTGAATCAACTCGATCAATGGCAGACTGAAGCTTTAAAACAACACAGCAAATTAGTCGTCTTAAATGGCAATCATGAAATCATGAATGTCATGGGAGATTTTCGTTATGTAGCTGAAGATGCTTATACCGGCTTCGAAAAAATCGCTGATCTGGATTTAACCCGCCCGGAACTCAGTCAAGTTGATTTGCAAGCACGCGCCCGTCTGGCTGCTTTGCTACCCGGTGGGCCACTCGCTAAAAAGCTAGCTCAACGCCCGATTGTTTATCAGTACCAAGACCTTGTCTTTGTACATGGGGGGCTCGAAGCCAAATACGCAACACAAATTGACAGAATCAATCAGCTAAGCTCTGATTGGTTAATGGGTCGAATCCCGGACCCTCCCCCTGAGCTACTCGCCGATGATGGACCGATCTGGTCTCGCGCGTTTTCTAACCCTGACGTAACTCAAGGTCCTGATTGTCAGGCTTTAAGCCAAAGCTTAAATGCCATTCAGGCCAAACACCTGATTGTGGCCCATACGGTCTATGATCAGATCAACTCGGCCTGTGATGGACTCGTCTGGAGAATCGATGTCGGCCTGTCTAAAGCCTATGGTGGACCCATACAGGTATTGTCCTATCAGTCGGGTCAATTTCAAGTTCTCAAAGCGAAGTGAGGCTATACTATATTAGCCCACACCCAAACAAGCATTTAAAGGTATTTTTATGGCTGACGCACCCTATTTAACCGTTCGTGATCTAAGTAAACGATTTGATGAAAAAATTCTTTTTGAAGGAATTGGTTTTTCAATTCAAGCCCGTGACAAAGTCGCCCTCCTGGCCCGGAATGGAACTGGCAAAAGCACCTTGATTCAAATTCTGGCAGGCCTGGAAAAATTAGACCAGGGAGAAATCCTCTTTTCAAAAGAGATTAAAGTCGGCTTTGTTTATCAAAACCCAAGTTTTGATCCTGAAAGTAGTATCCGAGACGCCATCTTAAGTGGAGATACCCCAGCAGTCTCTGCTCTACGTGAGTATGAGCGTTTGCAAAACACAGAAGATTATCAAGGAATTCAAACTGCAATAGAAGACATGGAGAATCATCAGGGTTGGGATCTATTGCAAGAATTTCAACGCATGATCACGCAATTACGTCTGGACAAAATTCAGCAGCCCATGGGGCAATTATCCGGCGGCCAAATAAGACGCGTGGATCTGATTCGGGCACTCTTAGAAAAACCCGATTTCTTAATCCTGGATGAACCCACCAATCATCTGGATTTAGATATGATTGAATGGCTAGAAAATACCTTAACTCGTTCGCAAATGACACTGTTTATGGTAACGCACGACCGCTATTTTTTAGAAGCTGTCTGCACCCGAATCATGGAACTGGATCAAGGCAATATCTACCAGTATTCTGGAAATTTCTCCCTCTATCTGGAGCAACAGGCACAGCGCCAAATCGAAATAAACCGTGAACACGAAGCGCAGAGAAATCTCTATCTCAAAGAA
>JBBKWI010000194.1:0-40714 GCA_037968875.1 Candidatus Sericytochromatia bacterium
AATGGCCAAATGATACAACAACAAAGCGTCTCAGAGTCTCAGTGGCAAGGATTCATGCTCAGCTCAGCCCAACTCAATCACTGGGCCTTTACCCGCCTGGCGGTCTATGCACTTTAAGCGCCGTAAAGAGAAAAAGCTCCTGAATCTAGAAGCCCTGTAAATTGGTTTGGGCACCACTCTGCAATTGGCCCGCCTGATTTTGGATTTGCTTATCGAGTGAAGTCACATTGCTAAGCAGTTTTTGTGAAGCCTCAGGGAAGGCCAGCAGCGAGACATTGAGATTGAACTGCTGATAATACGAATCCCAGGAAGCCGTGACCACAAAATCGTGCAAATCTTTGCGCACAGTCAGCTTGAAAGGGATCTCCAGAGCAGCCCATTGGCGCTCTTCGATATCGGCAATGCTGACCGGTAAGACCGTGGCTTCGAGGTCGATCTCTGTGTGCCACCACCAGCTATCGCCAAATTTGAAACGCATCAGGCCGCTCAGATTATTGACCCGGCCCTTGTGGAAATCGTAGGCGATATACGAGCCTAGCTCAATGCCCTGGGGGATTCCCTCATCGAGGCCAAAGGTATTTAGATTGCCAATCGGCAGCTGATAATCTGTACTGCGCCAGCGAATCCCGAGGGTCGTGTTTTCCCAGCGGCCACCCACCGGTACAAAAGATCCGACCTGATCAAGACGCACAATCTGAGTGGCCCCTGTATTGGGATCTTTATAGGCGTTGCGCTCAATATCCATCAGAGGCTCGCCAACCTGGGCATCGCTAATATTGACAGGTGAGTAGCCCGTTTGCCCCTGTATTGTAATATTGTTACCAATTTGCGAGGTAAAATTGGCCCGAATCGGCTGATAAATACGATTCTGATAATCATAGCCCCCGATCATCTTCATCGTGAACTCAGGCAAATTAACTAGCCCCACATTCACGTCGAGACGATTAAGGGTTCTCAGACCCAGCGAATCCAGGTTCTGAAAGGGTGAGTTATTGTTTTCTTCGTCTTGCACGGCCCGTTGATAGGTCAAATTGGGAATAAAATAAGGCGAGAGATCATTCAGCAAATTGACCTGACCAGTAAAAATATACTCAGCGTCTAAGGTCTGGTAAAAGCGCTGCTCAAAACTGGTTCCGCTGAAATTGAGTTTATTACCCAGCCCCAGGTCATGGGCCTTGGAGCCCAATCCCAGTTTAAAAACCGAACGTGCAATCTCGTTGATTTCACCGGGAACGACTTCTACAGAAGGATCAAAATAACGCCCCACAACAGAGCTAAATTGGATCGGAAAACTTTCTTGAAACAAAGGATTGAAGTTCAAATTGAGCTCAGGCAAGCGCTTGACCTGACGGATCGGATTGCTCGCGTTGGGATTAAAGTCAAAAAAGTCTTCGTAGTATAAGCGCAGTGAGCCCCAGGTCTGGTTTTGATTTAAAGTCAGTTTGGGCTGTAAGGTTTGAGTCAATTGTCCCTGAGGATTGGTAGAAGAAGTATTGCTCAGACTGCTGTTATACACCAAATTGGTATCAAAAGAAGTCTGCTCATCGATCTGGGTTCGCAAGGCCAGGGTCGAGTTCCAGGTTTCGCTGCCATTGAGACTTTGATTGTTTTGCTGGGTCACTGAGGTGTCAGGGCTGGCTGAAGGTGCTGTCGGTACTTCTGTCGCTAAAGAGGTCGTCTTTTGAGAAGAGCCAGAGATCCGATTTTGCCAATTGCTATTTAAATTAAGCGTCGTTTTATCGAGGCCCATGTTGATCGTGGCACTGCGATTTTCATTAATGCTGACCTGCGTCGTTTCAATCAATTTGGCATTGGTTAAATCCACCTGCTGGGTCACAGGTGCTGTATTGGATTGGTCAAGCTTCAAAGTGGTATCGACCTTGAGGCCGGTATAAGCATCCACCGGGAAAATTTGATTGTCGGTGATGGTCATACCCCAGGAGCGCTGGGTATTGCGAGTAGCCAAACCGGGTACGATGCCGTAAAAATCAATATCTTTGAATTGCAGATCAAGCTCTGTATGGGGCAATAAGCGCTGCTTGTGGTGCACATCAAATTGATAGTCTTTGAATTTATTGCTCAGCCAACGTTCAAAACCATTTTTACCCGTGCTGATCTCTTGCTGGGTTTGTAATTGCGCCAAAATCTCAGCATCAGTCGGTACCGTAAAAATATTACCCCAAGACGAAATAAGATCTCCTTGCACCGGGATCCCGTAGAAAAAGAAGCGCGTGATCGAATTGGGTGCAGCGATCCAATCGTGCTGAAAGCCCAGGCCGTAGCCCTTTTTTTCCATCAGTGAGGCATACAAAACCCCATCATGGTATTCATTAATCCGATAAGGTAGATTGAACTTGGTATAAATTCCCTCAACCGGATTTTGGCCCGTATCCAGCAGCAAAGCTAAAAAGCCAAAAGGATTGAAGTCAGCCGTTAGGGGGAGATACCAATACGGAAACCAGAAACCATCGTTGCCCAGAGTTTTCAAGGTCGTATTCCAGGCGATCACCCGATCATTCTGAATAAAGTCCATGACTTCTGCTTCCAGGGCATAATGCACTGTTTTTCGCAATAAAGTCTCGCGATTGGCACGGGTATTTCCCAATTCTGGAATCTGGGTTTCTAAATGGTTACAGGTGGTATAAAAGCCGTGGCGCATGACGATCCGCTGACCATCTTGATAAGCCGTCATTTCATCGCCCAGGATATAGACTTTTTGGGTCGGTAATTCGGCCGGTTGGGTCAGATAGACGTCTTTGGCATCAATTCGCTTGAGATTGACATCATAGAGGAAAGAGGAGCCCTTGATTGTGCGTCCAGTTTCTTCAAAGGGTGTATGGATCATTTCAAAAACCTGATCTGATTTCAGAACCTTGTTTTTGCTATCGTAGTCGATTTGCTGGGTAATAATCGTATAATCCCAGCCGATCTCCTCGTCCTTTTTGCCTTTGGCTTTGGCTTTCTTTTCTCTTTCTTCGCTCCGAATTTTGAGTGTCACATTGCCGATTAAGCGAAAAGCATTTTCTTCTTTGAGATACTCCACTTTATCCGCTTCGTAAGTCACCTTAAATTCTTCAGCCATAGCTGGCAAACAAAATATCAGCAGCCCCAAAAGGCTGAGACACAAGCTTGAGAAAAACGTCCGTTGCCCGCTCATTATTTCACCTGAATATAGAAAACGGTGCCCAGGACGCCAAAGACAATATTGGGTAGCCAGGCTGCGATCATGATCGGCAGCAGGCCGAGATTCCCCATCCCTTCGCCGATGGTTTGAGCCACAAAATAGAAAAAGGTCAGAATAATACTAATCGCAAAACCGATATAGCCGCCGCGCGCAAACAGCAAACCAATTGGAGCCGCGATCAAGGCTGCAAAGAAAGTCGCAAAAGGGCGCGCAAACTTGGCCTGGTACTCAATCTCATAAGCACGGGTTTCCTGACCGCCTTCACGGGTGGCTACAATCAATTCTTTGAGCTCGCTGGAGCTCAGGGCTTTGGGTTTGACTTCGCCGCTAAGATAATTGCGCAATTGAATTTTGGCATCAATCTCAACTTTTTCGAAGGGCTGTTCTTCGTCCACAAAGGTATCCACATCGCCACTATAGCGCTGAACAACACCGTTTTCGAGGGTCCATTTGTGGCCATCCCAGCTGCCCCGTGGCGCCGAAATAATCCGGTAAGGATGCGACGGATCACTATCAAAGATCGTAATCTGCTCCATCCGTTTTTCGTCTTTGTGCACCACTTGCACAAAGAAAAAGCGACTGTCGACGCCTTTAAATAAGACATTCGAAGCAATCATACTGGCATCACCCTGGGTTGTCAGAGCAGCCTGATCTTCGGCCACTTGACTGCGCTTGGTCGCTTCAGGCACGACTTCTTCGTTGAGATAATAAGAGAACAGACTGACCGAGATCGAAATCAGCATAATCGGGCGCATAATACGTTTGCTGCCTGTGCCCGTGGCCCGAATCGCTACCAATTCAAAGTCTTTGGACATGCGTGCTAGACCCAACAGAGTGGCGATCATATAGGCAATCGGTAAGCCCAGGACGATAAACTCGGGCATTTTGTAGAGAATCATGCGTGCCACAATCGGAATCGGCACTTTGTTGACGATAATCAGCTGCATATCGGTACTCAAGCGCACCGAAAGCATGACCACAATCACGCCAATCACGACCATCAAAAAGGGACGGATGACTTCCGCGGAAATATAGCGATCAATAATGCTGCGAAAAAACATCTAGGGCGAACCTATTGCCGTCAAGGGCCAGAAACGCAAAAAGGTCCGGCCAATCACATTCTTGCGTGGAAGCGTCCCCCAAACCCGGCTATCGCGACTGTTATTGCGATTGTCACCCATCATAAAGTAAGACTCAGACGGCACGGTGATTGGTGCCATATCACTATAGGGTGGGGCTTTAATATAGCTCTCGTTAAGGGGCTTGTCGTTAATATAGACCACGCCATTGGAGACCATCACGGTTTCACCAGGCAAACCCACCACGCGCTTGATATAAGCAGCTTCTGTAGTGAAGCCCAGCCAACGCATCACACGTTGCCACGCGTCCAGCTCGGGTTGCCCGGCCTGGGGCGGGTAAAAAACGACAATCTCCCCCCGGTCGGGGTTGGTAAAATAATAAGAGACTTTCTCGACAATCAGGCGATCGCCAATTTGCAAGGTCGGCAACATCGAACCCGAAGGAATAAAACGGGCCTCAGCCACAACCGCACGAATCACCACAGCCAATAAAACAGCCACGATAATCGTTTCGATCAGCTCTAGCGATTTACTGCGTTTTTTAGCAGGAGGACTGCTGACCACAGCTTTGGCTGCAGCCAATTGCTCAGCACTAAACTCCGGGTCAGGCAGATCTGACGGAGCAGCGGGGTCGATGTTGGATTCGTTTGGTTCTGGGTTATGTTTCATGAAGCTTGCTTAGAGGCAGATTTTGTACTCAATTTTATCAGACTCTGGGGTCTGAGCGGTTAAAAGCCAAATAAAAAGCAGAGTAACCCAAGTATTCAAAGCTGCATTCTAATCCAGTTGCCACTAAATTTAAAAGCTTTCGGCTTAGATCTCTCGAAGTCATCATGCCTCATTGGCGCGAATGCCTTCTGCATCGGGCCATTTGAAAGCAGTCCCCATAATAAACAAAATACAGAGAACTTCGACACTGGCAAAGAAAATATAATGGGGGGTCAGAGAGCCTCCACCCACCACAAAAACGATCGTGATAAAACCAGCGATCAGATTGAAAATACGGTTGATTTTTCTGTCGAGTACGCGACTAAAGTAAATCATAGCGATGGGAATTTCCAGCAGCACCGCAAACGCCAAGAGCATTTCTTTGGTAATCAGATTGCCATCGACGGTTCCTGTGATTAACTCAGCCATAAATTCAGGGTTCAGAAAGCTCAGGATATCCGCAAAGACCATATTAAACATCACCACGATCCAGAGCGTAGATAATTTGACCTGTTGAGACATCAGCTGAGTTTCCTTACTTTACTTTGCCAAAAACAAAAATAACCCTGCCAAAGCAGGGCCATTCACATTTAAATTAACGGTCTGAAATAGGCTTGGTTTTGCGATTAACAGGACCGATGTATTCGGCACGGGGGCGAATCAGGCGGTTGTCTCCCAGCTGTTCAAGCACATGGGCACACCAACCAGAGATCCGGCTCATGGCGAAAATCGGGGTGTAGAGGTCCAGCGGAATGCCGAGCGCATAATAGGCGCTAGCAGAATAGAAATCGACATTGGGCTTGAGGCCTTTTTTCTCGACCATTAAGTCATCGAGTTTAATCGACATTTCATACCACTGGGTATTGCCAGTCAGTTCGCCCAGGTCTTTAGACATGGCCCGCAGGTGTTTGGCACGGGGGTCGCCATCTTTGTAGACACGATGACCAAAGCCCATAATGAGCTCTTTTTTCTCGAGGGCATTATTGAGATAAGGCTCAACATTTTCAACGGAACCAATTTTCAGCAGAGTGCGCATGACTTGCTCATTGGCGCCACCATGCAGAGGGCCTTTGAGGGTGCCAATAGCTGAGGTAATCGCTGAGTACATATCTGACAGCGTTGAAGTGGTCTGACGGGCCGCAAAAGTAGAGGCATTCAGCTCATGGTCAGCGTGCAGAATCAATGCTTTGTCGAGAGATTTAACAGCGATAGCTTCAGGGGCTTTGTCATGCATCATATACAAGAAGCTCTCGGCAGTGGTCATGCCACCTTTGGGAGCAACCGGGGACATGCCTTTGCGCAGGCGTTCCTGGGCAGCAATGATCGTAGGCAATTGGGCAATCAGACGAATCGCTTTGCGACGGCTGGACTCCAGAGAGACATCATTGGCCTCAGCATCAAACATACCCAGCAAAGAAACCGCAGTGCGCAGTTTTTCCATTGGCAATGCTTTTTTGGGGTAATACCTAAAATGCTCCAGCGCTTCAGCGGCAATGGCACGCTCGGCACAAAGCTGCTGTTTGAGTTCGTCTAATTGCGCTTGATTGGGAAGATCGTCATTTAAGAGCAGGTAGACGACTTCTTCAAAAGTCGTGTTGTCGGTCAGATCATCAATATCATAGCCGCGATACGTCAACACACCATCTACGATAGAAGACACGGATGAGGCCAGGGCAACAACGCCTTCTAACCCTTTTTTAGCTGAATCGTTTGACATGGATAAAACCTCATTTTTTTAATACGCCAATTGGCTTTACTGCACACATTTTACCACAGTGCATCACAGGCTGGAACGATCGCTAGCGGGTCCAGAGAATTTGTCTGTGCGCGATGTACGTCACGGGCTCTAAAAAAAGCCAGAGCCGCTTTAAACCGCTTTGATAAAATGCAAAAATTCGTAAGTAATCGCCACAAAAGCCCAGGCCACGCCCGCCACGATCAGAGCGGGTACATTCATCAAAGCCCCACGCAAAGCTGTCGTGAGCGGGTCGAGCTTGGGGTAGCGAAAATAATACCAGCCAGCCAGGATCAAGGCATCAGACACAATCGAGAACAGGCTCATTTTGATAATTTCTTCTGGCCAGGTCACCAGCATCACCCGCACAAAGTGATGCATCGTGCCAGTCGAATCGAGTTGCGAGAGCGTCGGGCCAAACCAGACCACCAGCATCACCAATGTGGCCCCATTGACCACAGTCACATCCGTCAAAATCGTGGCGTAATCGGTTGTGATCTCGTCCTCAAAAATACGATAGAGCAGCATCGATTCAAAAAATATCAGGCCCAGATAAAGCAGAAAAAGAACAAAGGTAACCATTCTGGCTTAAGACTGCGCTGCAATCAGGCGCTCGGCCAGCTTGAGCGCCATCTCCCGATTTTTGTCTGACTCGGCGTTGATCAAGACCGAGATCAAATACAGATTCTCTTTGTGCTGTACCAGCAAGCGTTGACCGACTTTGCTCCAGGCAGCCTGAGCCGAGCCCATCGAAAGCAACTCCCAGGTCGAACCTGCTAATGGGTCTGGGCTCCCGTAAGTCTGGGGCAAATCTTGCAAAGTGTATTCTAAAAACTTGAGTTTGGCAGCGGCTAAATCAGCGCCTTTAAAATAGCGTTCGGCTTCGAGTCGATTATAGACAGGGGCGGGGGCATAAGCCGGTTGATTGCGACGATTGCGGTTTTTGAGGGCTTCGTCATTTTGAGCCTGAATCGTTTCAGCATTGGCTTTTTGCCAAGAAAACTGGCAGCGCTCAGCGACTTCGCTGCGCTGTTGTAATTGCGTAAGCACTTGCTCGTTTTCAGGTAAGATCGCACGTAGATCAGCCTCAGTTAGCAGTTCACAAGCCTGAGCGGAGCCCCAAAGCCCCCATACCAGTGTTACAGCGGCAGTTAAAGCCAGTGCATAGATTCTATTGTTGCGCATCTTGATTGTCTCCTGAAACTTAAACGATAGTTCTAGCATACCTCAGATTTAAGCTGCTTTGCGCCAATAAACACAGACCGGATCAACCCGCTGCAAGGGGCTCGTAATCTGGTGGGCTTTGCGATACTCACGCACGGCCTCGCGACAATCAGCAAAGGCATAATAATCATCCACGATCAAATAGCCCCCCACCGATAAGCGTGGGTAAAGCGCTTCTAACACGGCCAGGGTCGATTCATAAAAGTCACTATCCAGACGTAAAACGGCCACCTGTTTAAGTGGTGCCTGCTGCAAACTATTTTCAAAAAAACCTTTCAGAAACTGCACCTGCTCGTCGAGCAAATGATAACGCCGAAACGTCTCTCGCACACTTTCGAGGCTGGCCGCCAGGGTATTAAAAGCTTCCGGGTCAGCAATCCCGCGTTGGCGCAATTGCTCCGGCGGAAAGCCCGCAAAAGAATCCGCCACCCAGACCTGGCGATCCCTACAGCCATAGGCTTTTAAGATACCGCGCATCAGAATACAAGCGCCGCCCCGCAAAACGCCCGTCTCGATCAAATCACCCGGAATCTGCTCTGCCAAAACCGTTTCAATAGCGACTTGTAATTGATTCATGCGTAGCATGCCAATCATAGTATGGGCCTGCTGTGAGGCAATCAGCCCCTTTTGTTTGAGCTCCGCATAATCTGTCAGAGCGTGTTTTTTGCCGGTTTGCAAGTCTGTATAAGTGTAGTCAGGCCAGTCTTGGGCAGCATCACGATCATAGAGAAAATCTCCCAGCGACGCTTTGAGCAGCTCCAGATATAAGTCGATCCCGGCTTGCGCCGAGGGCAAATCCAAAGGGGTCTGGAACACTAACGGAAATCCATAAAGGTTTCGATATAGCCCAGTTTCCAGTTGCCTTGCTCTTGAAACACCATTAAATGCACACCACTGGGACTGGCTTTAACCAAAATTTCCGAGCCCGTCTGGCCCATTTGCTGATAAGACTGCTCTAGCCAGGTTTGCATTTTCGTATTCTGCGTAAATTGTTGCCAATAGATCTCCGCTATCGAATGCCCATGTTCAAACATACGTGCCAACTCCTCAGCACTATGAACTTTCCAGGATTTGGCAAGTAAGCCCACAATCGTTTCGCGGCTGTGATGGGTCAAAAGAGTCCAGACCTTAGTGTAATCACGGCTTTGCAGGGCTTTAAAAAAAGCCAGTGGGATCTGATCGGGATTCGGGTTCATGGGTTTCTCCTTTGGTATAAAGCCGCTTGTAATTCTACAGCCCAGCGTGTGGCGGGCAGGGCCTTGAGCCAGTCCTCTGGCTGAAACTCCAGCACAGGTAAATCATCGATTTGATTTGCAGCATAGGTCGGCCCCCAGGGCAATGGGGCTGCTTGTAAGCGGCAACAAGCCAGACCATAATGGCGAGCCAGTAGCGCATAGAGTTCAGCGGATTTCTGGGGTAAATAAAGAGCGCGTGCCTGTTCAAACCAGGGAATCAGCTCTTTGGATTGCTGCCAAATTTTGAAAATCGGCGCCTGCTCTTGTCGATCAGGCTGGTCAGCTTGATTAGGACGGTCAGCAAAGGCTTGCTGCAATTGTTGCAATAAAGGCCGCTCCGAAGGATTCGCCAGCACAAGCAATTGATAGCTTTCTGCCAGCAGTTCCAACTGTATCTTTTCTACCGGTAAGAGTCCCATCGCCGGCAATGGGCAAATCAACAGGGGGCGTTCAGACAGAGGCATGGGTTTGCTTTCGGCTGAAACACCTGATGGCAGGGGATACAAAGGCCACTGAGGCAAGTGCCCCTGAATACTGGACTCAGCTTCAAAGCCCAAACTGCGCCCAGACCAGGCCAATTGTAAATCAGCCAAATCATGTTTACTGAGCCAATGCTGTAAGGGATCTAAATCTGGATCCCCCCATAAAATCACGTCAGGCTGTAGATCAGCCAATAGCTGGCGTGCCGCTTCGGGATCTGAGGGCAAAACCTGAACTGCCCCCTGGTAATCAGGGAGTAAATGACTTTGTAAACTGGCAAAACGCAACACGACAGTGATTTGCCAGGTGGAGGGCAAGGCCCGGAAGTGCTGTAAAGCCCAATCTTGCCAACAGCTACTGCGGCTATCGACCAACCAGACCAACTGGCGAATAGGGCCAGGCAATGCCGAACGATTTTTGGCAGCGTTGATAGGAGACGGCCGCTCAGGGGCAGGCAGACCAAAAAGAAACCAGCTGCGTAAGCGAGGCAAATAGGGTCCATATTGCTCTGACAACTGTGTTAAGTTCAAGCAGCTGAGTCGCTCAGGCCACTGAGCCTCTTGCTCCGGTGTGGGGGCTGTTTGCATGGGCAGATAGAGGGTTAGCCACTGGGCGAGAGCATCTGTCAGCTCCGCCAAAGAAAATGCCGTGGCATCTGCGCCCAGATCTTGTAAAAGTGGGATCTTGAGCCATTGCGCCAGCTCACTCTCAGGGCAGCCCTGGATCACCAGCGCATCGGCCAGAGCCAGACTTTCTAAGCTTTGCCCCTGCTGGGCATACTCCTGAATCAGAGCTAAAAAGTCCTGAGCAAGCTCCGGGCTATTTTTGAGGGTTTGCATCAGATGCCCGACAGCCTGGGCCATCTCCCCTTGCTTAACCAATAAAAGGCCCAGATGAAAATGGGCTTCGCTATAGTCAGGGTTGACAGCCAAAGCCCGCTGCCAATATTGCTGGGCCACTGGGGGCTGATTTTGTTGAATCGCAATACGACCCAAATTTAGCCAGACTTCCTGGATTTGATCATTCCGGGCCAGCACTTGCTCATAATAAAACAGAGCTTGATCCCAGCGTTGCTGAAGCTGATAAAGCTCCCCCAATTGGAACCAGGCTTCGATACAGTCTGGCCATTGTTCGGTAAGCTCTTTGAAAAGCGACTCGGCCTGTGGCCAGTCAGCGGCCTGAAAAGCCAGGATTGCTTGCTGGAAAAGATCTTCAAGGGTTTGCTGCATGCCGGGTTTCCGCTTTTTTTCTGTATTGTAACGCGATCATCTGATAAGCCCAAGTATTCAGAGCACAGTGAAGCTTAAGTGACGAGTAAAAAGGTTTCGAATGAGCGTTTTTAGCGCTTTTTGGCTGAGCGATCTAGAGAGATACGCAGCCCCGCTCCACCGATCATCTGACCCTCCAAATCACTCCCCAGATTGCCATATAAGCTAACCCCTGGAGCCGGCGTATAATTGAGACCAGTCATCATGCCGGTTTGGTTGCCCAACAAGGGATCATTGTCATGCATCACCGTGGTGGCCCATGACAAATCATCTCTGAGATTGACCTCGGCCAGTGCTCCGACCTTAAAAACACCCGAATGGCGTAGATCAGTCGTGCCCATAGCTGCAAAGCGCGTGCGATCACCCTGATACGATATTTCACTATAGGCATCCAATTCGAAGACCTGATTTGCCTGCTGTCCAAAATTGCTAATGCCATTGATATTGGCTAGATCGAGACGCGGAGCCAGGCCACCTCTGACTTGCAAAGGACCTTGCTGATAATTCAAGCCCAGACGAGTTTCGTATTCGGCCGTGGCATCGCCTAACATGCGATTGGCATAAGAGATGGCCCAGTCATCACCCCCGGTGGCAACCGTGCCGGTGACACCCAGATTGACTTGTTGGCCAAACTCAAAACGCAGAGGCTTTTGGCCGTATAGATTGTTTTGATCCCAGGAATAAAAGACGCCTGCTCGCGCGGCTGCCGGGGCATCGGAATTAAGTTCAGTAGCATCATTGGCCTGATAAATCGGCATGCCATTACTGGTCTGCTCAATACCCGCATGTACATTGAAGTACTGACGTGTTCGCTGCTCGTGCCCGACACTGGGCTGCTCTAAACGAATTGATTCATTCTCATATTTGGCGTCCACCCGTTGACGCTGAAACCCCTGGGGATTGGTATGGTCCTGGGCCTCAACGCCAAAACCACGGGTGCGCAAGCTGTTAGCGTCTTGTTGTTGGCTATGGCGGTTGACAGCCACCGTCGCCAATTGGGGATCGTAATTGATATTCCATTTTCCCAGATTCAGGTTGAGACGTTGGTTGCCCAGATCCATGCTATTTTGTGGGTTTTGGGGATCGTGGTTACCCGCGCCCAGTTGCGAACGAAAACGGTGCTCACGTTCTCCCAGAGCCGTGCGCACATCACGCTCTGAATTCAAACCCTCTTGATCAACAGAAGCCAGCACAATATGACGCTGGTCAGGCAGATATTGGTCAAATAATTGGCGAATATCTTTGGCATCAGTTTCAACCACACGACCATAATTTTGAATATTCCAGGTCTGGGTCTCATTGTCTTTAAAGACCGTCACAATATGTGCTTGATCATTGCCATTGCTATGCATGATATACGCTTCCTGGCCCAGGACTTCCTGACGATAGGCAGCGACAGCGGCATGAATATTGGTACAGACAACAATATCTTTGTCTTCAGGGCCACTCGACTGAAAGGGGTGCATCGTATTGACGTCGCCAGCCAGACCGACAGAGGTCCAGTCTGAGTATTTCCCACTCAGATCAGAGCCCAGTTGTTGTGCCATATCTTCGCCGTTTTGCTGAATATAGGTATTAACCTGGGCATCCGTAGGGGCCTGGCCCAATTGCTGGGTTAAAAACTCCGTGACTACCGCCCGGCTAGAACCTTTTAAATCGTCAAAGTTTTGCATGGCGCGCACCTCGTCTGAATAGACATCCAGACGGGCAATGCCATTGGGCTCAGGAGCCTGTCGCCACTGGATTCCAGCCGGATTAAGGGTGTTTTTGCCAGTGCCAGCCAGAGATTGGTCCAGGCGGGTCAGACGTTGAGAGATATTGGGATCAAAGGGATCAAAAGCACCATAAGTCAAACGGTCAGCCGGGGTTTCTGTACTCCCAAAACCATCGGCGAGATCCCGTTCGAATAAGACTTCGTCTAAATGCAGATTACTGTGTAGAGCTTGCTTATAAGTGGTATTAATCAGGCTTTGGTCCTGGGGATCGGACAAGCCCGCTGCTTGCGCTTCAGCAGTACTAAACTCACCATCTTGATTACTATCTAAAGTCTTGAGTTCGCCTAAGCTGACCCCATTGCCGTTGTTGTCTAGCTTACGGAATAGCTCTTGTCGTCCGCCACTTATATTCATATGTACCTATCTCCCATTGTCTTCTATTCTTATACCGCTGATGAATAGAAAACTGAAGTCCTCGAAACAAGAGCATTGGAGACTTCTTAGCAAAAATAGGATAAATGGTTTAAGTTTTGTTTAAAACTCACATAAAAAAAGATCTGTACGCGTAATTTTGTTCAAATCGGGGTATAAGGTAAACTAAAGTAATTTAAAAGAAATGCAATACGGTTTCAATTAATAAGGGGAATACCATGGGCCAAATCGGAAGAACACAAGCGACACCTACAGCTGATTTACAAACCAGTCTGAAAGACAAACTTGCAGATAAAAACTTAGACAAAGGTGAGTTAGCCCAACTAAAAGTTGAGATTGCCAATAACCCGAACTTAAGTCTCGAAGACAAAACAAAACTCGTAGAAGCTTTAGAGCAAACCCAAAAAGACTCTAATGGTTTTTTCTTCGGCATCTTTGGCAAAGGCCTCTCTGAGAACGAAATTGATAATCTACAAAGCGCGATCTTTGATCTAGACACGAAAAACCCACTGGTACAAGGCTTAAGCCAATCTCTCGAAGAAATATCCATGGATAGCTGGCATCAGAGTTCTCAGAGCTCTGATGCCAGCCCGAATTTACAAAATGGCGGCCCTCAATCCGGAGGTCATGATCCTGTCGATAACCGTACTCGATTCCCCAATGCGCCTCGTACCAGCCAGACCCGTGGCACCGAACGCGCCACCCGCAGCAGCGCACGTGGACAAGTTAATGAAGATATTAGCTCATTTTATGTCAGTCAAAACGGAAACGGATTACGTTCAGGTGGGGGCGATTGCGGACCCGCTTCAGCAGCGATGATCGCTAAACGCTTTGGATTTTTACAAGGCCAGAGCTCTGGTCAAGCCATTAACTCGATTCGCTCAGCGGTCGGCGTCACCAGTCCCAGAAACGGAGCCTGGGCGATTGATGAAAGCGAAGTTGCACGAGGTATATCTGCGGTCACTGGCGGGGCTGTTCAGCAAACCTCTGATCAATCTTACTCTCCCGGACAATCCGACAAATTTTATAACGACTTGCTCGGACAATTAGAGCAACCCAACTCAATGACAATGATTGAAGTGGGCTCACCATATAGTAATCGTGGGGGCCGCCACTATATGATCGCCACCGGTGTCAACCCAGAAAACGGTAAGATTATTTTGGCTGACCCTGCTGGCAAAGGCCAATGGGAAGCTTCCAAAGAAGAGCTGGCTGCGCTGATGGGTAAAACCTCACGCCCCAGCCATATTATGACTTTTCAGGGTCCCGCTCAATAATTTCAATTCATTGAAATACTGCCGATAAAAGATATTTTGAAATAGCGCTTGCGGATCATAAAACTGCTTGCGCTATTTCACTTTTTTGGCCTGTGGATAAGCCTGTTGAAACTGCGCTCACGATCTTGGAAACCAGCCCCAGCTTACTCGTGCCGCAGCGCCTGAATCGGATCCATTTGCGAAGCCCGGTGCGCCGGGTACAAGCCAAAGAAAATCCCCACGACTGAAGAGACCCCAAACGAGAGTGCAATCGAGGGTAGCGAGACAATCGTTTTCCAGCCAGCGGCAAAGGTCACGATCTGTGAGATCGTAATCCCCACGACAATGCCGATCATGCCACCAATCAAAGAAATCAGCAGCGATTCCAACAAAAAGAAAATCAAAATATCACCCGGTGTGGCGCCGATCGCCCGCCGGATACCAATCTGGCGGGTGCGCTCGGTGACGCTGGCCAGCATAATATTCATGATGCCGATGCCACCGACCAGCAGTGACAAACCCGCTATACAGGCCATCACCAGATTAAACAAGCGCTGGGTTTGTTGGCTTTGCTCAAGTAGCTCTGTGGGCACGATGATTTCGTAGTCTGGTATTTTATAGTGGCGGCGTTGCAAGATCTGCTGAATCGCTGCTTTGGCCGGAGTCAAAAACTCCGGTGCGCTAACCTGGAGCGAGATCTCGTCGATCACATTGTATTCAACCTGATTATGCGGCGTGTTCTCATAAGATGTCATCGTAAATTTGCGCAGTGATGTAGTCAGAGGAACATAGACATCCAACGCCTGATCACGGGAACGAATCTGGACCCGTTGTTTGGTATTTCGACGATCTTTGAGATAGCCGACCACCTCAAAACGTTCACCACCGAGGGTGATCAATTGGCCGAGAGGATCTTCTTTCAGAAAGAGTTGACGTGCCAACTCAAACGAAAGCACACAGGCTTTGCGGTAGAGGCGCAGATCGTCATCTGTCAAAAATCGACCCGCTTCGAGTTGCAAGCCATTGATCTCCATATAGGCCGGTGTCGTTCCCACCACCTGGCTTTCAGGGTTGAGTTGCTGATAATAGAGCGCTTTGTCCAAGAGATTCTGAGGAGCAACCGCTTCGATATACGGCAAGACCTGCTGAATATAAGTGGCGTCTTCAGCAGAAAGCCCGACCGACGGCGTGCGTTGGGCCTGTTTTTTTTGTTCTTCGTTAAGCTCTTTGGCATAGATCCGTACATTATTGATACCAAAGGCAGCAATTTGCTCAATCGCTTCTTGCTCAGCGCCTTTGCCGATCGAGAGCATCGCAATCACTGCTGCCACACCAAAAATCACACCCAACATCGTCAACAAAGTACGCAAGCGATGCTGGTACAGGCTTTTAAGTGCATACCAGAAACTCTCTAACCAAAAATTCATAAGCCAGCCTCACTTTTTTCGGCAGTGGCTGAAGGCAATTGCACCTGATCAAGCGGATCTAGTCCTGAAAGCACTTCGACTTCAGTGGCCGATACTTCACCGATACTTAAATCACGTTGCTCGCCATCTGCCAGCAATACATAATAGCGCTCGCCGTCGCGGTAGATCGTTTCCCGTGGCAGAAGATTCACATCGCGCTTTTGCAACAAGGGCAATTCAATATCCACCGAAGTACCAGGCTGAAACAGGGTGCCCTGCTCATCGGGAGTGATGGCCAGATCAAAGACCTTACTCAGACCCTGGGTTTGCTGTCGATCTGAGCGCTCATGGGCAAAGCCCCCAATGCGGCTAATTTTGCCTTTGAAGCGCTTGCCTTGCAAGCTGGGCAAGCGAATCGTACACGTCAGACCCAGCTTCAGATCACGCAAGAGGCTTTCATCGACTTCGGCGCGAATCACAATTTGCGTCAGATCCGCCACCGACATAAAGGGATTGCCTTCAAAGACCTCATCCCCAACGCCAACCTGCTTAAGTCCACTTTGAGTGGGGACTTTATTGATTACGACCGTGCCCGCTAACGGAGCTTTGATCTCAGCCGCACTCAGTTGCCCTTTGATTTGCTTGACTTCAGCAGCAGCTGCAGAACGGGCGGCCTCTTTATTCTGACGTTCTTTTTGTGACTTTTGATTTTGGTAAGCCTGATTTTTACGGGTCCAGGCCAGGACTTGCTCGGCTCTGGTTTGTTCCAGTTTCGCTTCTTCACGGGCCAAAGTGGTAGCGCCCTGACGGGCCTGGACCTGATCCGCTTGTGCGACCTGAGCATCCCGTTGTTTATTGGCCAGGTTTAAACGGGCCTGCAAGACCTCTAGCTGGGTGCTGATCCCTTTGGCTGCCAGTTTTTCTTTCAGGTGCAGATCTGAAGCAGCCAAGTCTTCGGCTTTCTGGGCCAGGTTCAAAGCTAATTGTTTCTTCTCACGCTCTTCAGGGCGGGTACCCGCCAGAATTTGCTTGAGCAAGAGCTGTTTTTCGGCCAGTACGGCTTCAGCCCGTTGAATCTCTGCTCCCAGGCGCACCTTTTCAGCGGCTGCGTTGCGATCATGCTCACTCAGTTCAGAGGCGGCTGTCTCCAGGCTTAGCTCTTTTTCTTCCAACTCATCTTCAAGATCTTTGATTTCCAGTCGGGCAACGGTCTCGCCTTTTTTGACGCTCAGGCCTTCTGTCGCGATCATTTCTAGCTTGGCCGAAAACTGAGGCGCTAAAAAACGCTGATTGCGAGCTTCGATATTGCCCACCAGTTCAGCTTGACGGACAAAGGTACCTTGTTTAAGAGAGACCAGACCCGCATCATTTTCCTGAGAGATCGCAGCCTGATAAGCCGAAGAACTCAAGAATAATAAGAGCAAGCTGCCCACTAGACGGCGTTTAAACCCAACGAATCTCATGTGATGGCCTCCGGATTTAAAATCACAATCTCATCGAGAGCGAGCCCCGAGAGCACCTGGGTAAAACGGGCATCACTACTCCCCAGTTGCAAAACTCTTTTTTGAGGTTTACCATCCACCAGTACCCAGCCATAGGTGCTGCCATTTTCTGCTATTTGCACCGCCTGAGAGGGGACCGTGATCACTTGTTGAAAGCGTTCGGTCATAATTTCAACACTGGCCGTCATACCTGGACGCAAGCGCTGATCGGCCTGATCGAGTAAGATTTCACCTGCAAAGCCCTGTAATTCCAATTGATCATTGCTCAAAATCTGGGCTGCAATCGGTAATAAGCGAGAAACTTTACCTGTCAACAAGAGTTCTGGGTAAGCGTCCAGACGAACCTCGGCAGATTGCCCCAGTTTGACACGGGGAGCATCAATTTCATGAATTGTCATACGGATCAGGGGCTGCTTCAGGTCAATCACCCGCAGCACACCGGCCCCTTCTTTGACGCCATCGCCAGCTTTAACAGCTATTTCTTCTTGTCCGGCTTTGATTTTGCCATAGAGCACGGTGCCAGCGGCAGGCGCCAAAATGCTACCTTTGGCAATCAGAGCCTGATAATACTTCAGGCGTTCCTGGTATTTTTTGATACTGGCAGTAGCGGTTTTGGCTTTGACCTGAGAAACTTCTTTTTGCACTTTGGCTTGCTGCTTAAAGAGATTGAGCTGTTCCTGCATTTTACCGACCCGCAGGGCTTGTTTTTGTAAGTCTTCACTGCGAGGGCCCTGAGTAAACACTTTTTGCTCAGCCTGTAATCGCTCTTGCTCTTTGCGACTTTCAGTCAATTGCTGCTGGGCCTGATCGCGCTCTTGCTCTGAGAGATAACCCAATTCAAATAAGCGAGCCCGCTCACGCGCTTCGAGCTCTAAAATCTCAAGATTTTGCTTTAAAGCTGTGGCTGAAGCCTTTAATTGCACGGCCTTAACCGGGTCGCGCTCTTCTTTTAAGCGACGCAAGCGTAAATTCTCTAGCTTAAGATCCAGACTGGCCAGTTGCAAGTCATGTTGTAATTGTTCAGTCTGAATTTTCTGAGACAATTGGGTGATCTCGAGATCTAGCTGGGCACTTTTTAAAGACAATTGTGCAGCATTGCGCTCGTCTACCTGAGCAGAGGTTTCCAGCTTGCCCAGCAAATCCCCTTTTTTGACCTCTTGTCCTTCAGGAATCAATTGAATCAGGGTGCCATCAAAAGGAACCCGCAAGATTTGATCCTGCTGAGCCGCTAACTCGCCGGTGTCTTTGACGGACAGACTCAGATCCTGGGCGACGACGGTATAGGTTTTCCACTCGAGATGTGCTTGATTTTGGCAGGCCCCTAAGCTCAAGGCAAAAGTCAGAAGCAAGAGCTGAGAACGCAAACTTTTAACGCTCATAAAGCAGCCCCCAACATCAAATTTTCCTGGCCAGTAAATTCCCCTTTGAGGGCAGCCATGTTCTCACTGCGCCCCAGCACCTCGACAGGACGCTCGATGATTTGACCGTTTTCACGCAAGCGCAAATAGGTTTTTTGATCTTTTTCGATCAAGGTTTCCAGAGGCACCATCCAGGCCTGGGCTAAGCTCTGAATCTGGATCGCCAGATCAACTTGCATATTGGCTTTTAAGAGTTCCAGATTGGGCTGCTTAGCTGCTGCTTCCACGGGCCTTTTTTTGTCTTTGGCTGGCGAATCAGAACGCTGCTGCTCCCGTTTTTTTTGTGTTGGAGTCTGAGCGATATCTGACTGACTGGCTACTGGCTGAGCAGAAGCATCTGTCTTTGGGGAGCCTTCATTTTGACGTCGGCCCTTCCCCCGGCCTCCCTTAGCGCCTTTAGCCCCTTTGTGTGAACTGGCATTCTCTGAGGGCAAAGGGGCAAAGCCATCCAGAGCCACATCGATATCAAAGTATTTGAGTCCCACAGGCTTGGTTTCGTCTTTGAACTTGGCCAGCTTGTCGATTTTGGCGATCGTGCCCATAAAGATCTGATTGGGGAAGCCTGGACTGCTAAGCTTGACCCGTTGACCGACTTCCACATGCGGAATCGAAAACTCATCAACTCGGCTACGAACCATCAGCTGATCGGTGCGGGCCACCTCAACGATCGCCAGACCATTCCAGACATCCATACCAATATGTGGTTTTTCATTACCCCATAAAGTGGGGTATAAGATGGTGCCGTCAAAGGGAGCTTTTAAGTCTGAATTGTCGATCCGTTCTTGAAAAGATTTAAATCGACGCTGAGTTGAACGCATTTGCGAAGCCTGATTTTGGGTCTGGGTCTTGAGCAGAGATTGCTGAGCCTGAGCAGAAAGCCTGGCAATCTGGGTGTCGAGCTTTAAGGCTTTGTTTTTTAATTGTTCCAGGGCAATATCGGGCTGCCGATAGCTGCGGCTTTGCTGATCCAGGGTCAAACCAGCGGTACTGCGCTGGGTCTGATAACCACGTAACTCTTGCTGAGCTTGTTGCAACTCTTGCTCTGAAAGATAGCCTTTGTCGTAGAGCTGTTGTTTTTGCTGAATCGGAAAGACATCTGATTTTAAAGCAGCAATCTCTTTGTCCACCCGGGCAGCCACTCGTTGATCCAGACGTGGACCAGCCACAACGGTTTGGAGCTCAAGCGCTTGCTGCGCTTCTAAGCGTGCTTTCTCTGCAATTTCGGCTTCGAGTTTGAGTTTCTCGAGGGGCAAACCCGCCTGGCTTTCACGCAGTTTGCCATTTTCTTTTTCGTAGCGTTCAGCATAACGCCCGATGCGCTCCTGAAAGGCACGGGTATTGATACTGGCAACCACTTGCCCGGCTTTGACCTGTGTGCCTTCGGGCACCAGGGTTTCTAAAGTACCCCACATGCGTCGGGGCACATTCAAGGTTTCGGTAACGACTGGCTTGATCTGACCTTCGGCCTGAATCTGATGCACAAAAGGCTGCTGTACCGGGTGAATCTCGCCTCCACTCTGAAGCTCCTCAGCCTGACAGGCGCTCAAAAAAATCAGACTCGCCACAATTAGCTCTTTGAAGTACTTCATGAGGCTTGCTCCCAGTTGAGATTGAGTAGGTCAAGTAAACTGCCCTCAGACTGCTGCAATTGATTGATAGCCTGAATATAGGCTATCACCGCATTGACTTCAGAAAGACTGGCAGACTGAAAATCACTCTGAAACTGCAAGACTTGAAAATTGGTGGTCAGACCCAAGTTAAGTTTTTCGGTCTGGGCTTTGAGTTGCTCTTCGGACAATTGCTTGGCCAGACCTGTGGCGGCCACTTGCTGAGCAGCCAAGTCAACATTGCGCACAGCCTGGCGAATTTCACGAAAAATTTGCTGGCGACGATTATCAATCCGCAATTGGCTTTGCTCTTGTTGCAAACGGGCCTGTTGATACGCTGCTTCGTAAGGATTACCAATGACCGGGATCTCAAAGTTCAGACCCAGTGACCAAAAATAGGTTTGCAAACTAAAGAGCTTGCCCAGGGCATTGGGGTAAGATCCATCCAGACTTTCCAAGCCGGAACTGCCCTGTACATTTAACAATGGCAAACGATTTTGAGCCGCAATTTCGGTCTGCAATTGGCGATTGGCCAGATCTAATAACAGATTTTGATAGTCTGGCCGTTTTTGCAAAGCCGTCTGATAAGAAGCTTCAACAGCCGTGGCATAGGCTTTAAATTCGGGCTGATCGATCGGTAAGAGTTCCGAATCCCAGGCCACAAAAGAAGCCTCTGCTTTGGGGTTCAGCAATTGCTTAAGGCGGTCTTCGGTATTCTCTAAGTTGCGGCGCGCATCCAGCAGTCCAGCCCGTGACGAAGCAATCCGGGCTTCGGTTTGTAAGACATCAATCCGAGATAAAAACCCAGCCTTTTGCTTTTCCTGATTCATGTTCAAAAGATCTTCAAGAATCGCCAGCGACTGACTCAAAACCCGCAGACGTTCACGATATAAAACCAGATCCCAATAGGCATTTTGGACCTGAGCGACCGTATCAATCGCTTGATCTTTGAGGGTCCAACTAGCACCTACAACGGCGTTTTCACGCAGGTCTAATTCGCGCAGACCATTAAAAGTATTGCGTAAGAGCGGGTGGTTCATACTCAAAGAAAAGCGCGGCGTAAAGGCCGGGTTGAGATCGGCCTGGGTCGAATTGGTATTGACGATCGCATTATCTAAGCCAATCCGCAGATCGCCACCGGTCGCGAGATCTTGTTCGAGAAAGAGATTATAGTTCTGACGCACCTGATTTAAGATCGATCCACCAGAGATAAAAGAATTATTTGAGGGGCTGACATTTTGATTGGCCAGGGCCTGAGCACCTGCTCTGAGGCCATAATTGGCACGCTGCCGCTGCAATTCGAGAGCCGTAATTTCCGGGTTCAGGCGCTCGACTTGCAGATTCAGATTGGCTTTCAAGGCCTGTTCAATCGCTGCTTGCAAACTTAAAGTAACCGGTTTGACTGCCGACGAAGGAGCAGCAGAATCAGTCTGAGCCCCGGCTAGAGAACTAAACGAAAATGCCAGTAGGCTGGCCAGTATCCAGGTTTTCATGACTCTTCCTTGTCAGCTAATTCAGGAGTCCAGGGCGTATTGGGCGTATCCGACTCGATAATGCCGTCGCGTAAAATAACGATCCGCTTACAGCAACGGGCTATATCGGGTTCATGGGTAATAATAATCAGGGTCGTGCCCTGATCATTGAGCGCTTGTAACAGGCGCATAATCTCATAAGAAGTTTGGGTATCCAGCGCACCCGTGGGCTCGTCTGCCAATAATAAAGCCGGTTGATTGACCAAAGCTCGTGCAATGCTAACTCGCTGCTGCTGGCCGCCAGAAAGTTCCATTGGTCGGTGATGCACCCGATCACCAAGACCGACTTTGGTAAGAGCTTGCTGAGCCTTGGCATCGCGCTCAGATCGCGGGCGTCGGGCATAAAAAAGCGGCAGTGCCACGTTTTCTAAGGCAGACATATCGGGCAAGAGATGAAAGGATTGAAAGACGAAGCCTATTTTCAAGTTGCGAATCTGAGAGAGCTCCACTTCAGTGGCCGCAGAGACGTCCATGCCGTCTAAAGTCAACGAACCAGAGCTGGGTGTATCGAGACAGCCCAACAGAGTCATCAGGGTCGATTTACCAGAGCCTGACGGCCCCATAATCGCAACCATCTCACCGGCCTCAATATTCAGATTGATTCCTTTGAGGGCTTGCACTTCTTGCTGTGCCATGCGATAGGTTTTAACGAGATTCTGGGTGACTAACATCTAGTTTCACGGGCCATTTTGCATTTAATTTGCCAAAGCAGCAGATGCAGCAGCACCTACCGATCAGCCAAGTAATTGAATTATAGAGGGTTTGAAACGAATAAGTGTCAATAAAATGTAAAGTCCGTTTTTTGGAATCCATCGAACGGACTCCCGCTCTGTTAAACCAAAGCCCGTATTCGTTTTAAAGCCTGCTCGTAAGACTCACGCAGTGTCGAGAGAAAGTCGGCGTCGCTTAAGCGAATAAATACCTTGCGTTGTTCTTCAGGTAACAGCTCTCGACGGCCATGCATCATGCGAGTGTTATCGAGCAGTGCAATATCACCCTGTTCCCATTCCACAAAACGAGTTAAGGACTCAGCACAAGAACGAACCTGTTCGACCAACTCAGGCCCTAGCGGATAACCATCCGCAAAAGTCACCCGCGCACGTGTTTGATCAGGTGTGTGTATTTGTCTAAGGGCAAACGGCAAAAAGCTATTGATAAAAACAGGCACTCCATCGCGAAGACGTACCGCAGGGGCCTCAAAATGGACCCAAACCGATTGATCTGCTTCCCACATAACCATTTTGTTTTGCTGTGTAAGAAAAGCGTCTAATTCTTCAGGTGTCTCTACACGGTAAAGTTCTCGCCAGGTGGAGGGCGTATGAAAACGGGTGTAAACCAAAGAGCGATTGAGAAAAATGCCTTGCACATCTGGAGGCAGCGACGCAAATAGTTGTTGACCATCGCAAACATTGGTATGTCCCCCTGTTAGACTAGGTTTTTGACAATAAAACCAGAATAATTGTGGGGGCTCAGTATCCTGAAAGTAAAATTCACCGTGAAGCGGAAGCCCATGGAAGTGACCGTTAGCAGTAATTGAAAACATGTCGCGATCAGAGGTAAGCAGATTACGCCCACGAGAAGCACCAGTGGTTCGGTATTGTCCTTCATCACTCTGTGTCACAAAATTCTTGCCTAGCGATGCTCCTAACGCCAAGAAATCGTCAACTGTGTTGTTGGCATCACGAATAACAAGGGCACCAGCATCCAACATTGCCTGTTTAATTTCAGAGAGAGAGCAGTTCGAAAGCGCTTTATTTATGATTGAGATCTTTGTCATCTAGGTCTTTTCCTTAAAATTAAATCGAGTACAATTGAATCGATTGCCTACTGGGATAACGCTTTTTGATCTGGGCCGGGTTCCCTACGACAGTGGCATAAGCTGGCACATCTTCAAAAATAGCAGAAGCCATGCTGGCTTTACTCCACTCTCCCATCGTGCAACCTGGATAAAGAGAAGCGCTAGAGCCAAGCAAGCAGCCCGTCTCCAGTTTTGTGCCGCCCAGAGCACGTGAGCCTAGATAAAGAGAGGAGAAGTCACCGACCTGGCAATCATGGGCCGCACTGGCATAATTGCCCATTAAAACGTAGTCACCGATGATCGCATTTTCACCCACAAAGGCAAAAGCTTCAATCAAACAGCCCTGTCCCAGCCTGGCCGAAGGACGCACAATCGCACTCGGGTCAACAAAACTGGGCGTTATCAGCCCCAGTGATTTGATAAATGCAGCCATCGCAAAACGGACTGAAGGAGTACTGCCTGCGGCAAAAACATGGGTCATCGTCTGATCCACCTGGCGTAAGTACTCCCGATTACCAATGATCGGACACCCCAAAATATGGGTTGATTGAATCGGCAGATCCTGTAGAAAGGCAATGCGATCATACGGATGCTCTGCCTGAGACTGTAATGCAGACACCACGTGCAGGCCAAGACCACCTGTACCCCAAATCAATAAATCCATATCTTACTCTTCATACACACCCAGACGATTCAGGACGCCATAGAAACAACCATGATAATCCCAACAGTGACGGGCATAAAATATTAATCGACAATCTGAATCTAGCAAACCATTTTCATAACACTTTGGCAAGTATGAACACATTAGAAATAATCTCCAACTAAATCGGGCGCACTCCCCTTAGAAGGTTCCAAAGATAAAAACCCTCATAAATGCTATTCTGCTATGTATATTTTTCTTTTTGAAAAGGTAAAAGGTAGTTTTGTGGCCAAAATTTTAATCACCAGCGCCGGTAGTGGCGTCGGCAGCGCTATTTTAACGGCAGCACAGCACAGCCAGCGGGACTATCAATTTATCAATCTCAACTCAAATGCCCTGAGTGCCAGTTTATATCATTGCCAACAGGCTTATCTGAGCCCCCCGACCCAAGACCGCAGTGCATTTATCGAGCGGCTACTTGCAATTGTTGACAGTGAACGCCCTGAGCTTTTGCTGGCCGGCCGTGACGAAGAACTGGTCATGCTGGCAGCCCAACGGGAACCCTTAGCTCAATTAGGCTGTATCGTTCCCTGCGGCTCAGTTAAGAGCCTACAGTTATGCGTAGATAAGTATCTGACATGGCAACAAATGCACCCCTATTTACCGATCACAGCGACAGCCAGTTCCAAAACTGAAATTCAGGATTTGATCAGCCAATTTGGCTTCCCTTTGTTTGCAAAGCCCCGTTTTGGCTTTGCTGCTCGGGGCACCCAGGTACTGAAGTCCGAAACCAAATTATGGTCATTTTTAGAGAGCCTTCAAGAGCCCTATATCGTTCAGCCCTACTTGCAAGCACTTCAACCTGGTCATTATGCTCCAGAGCTCAACGAATACTCAGGCCAGATTTTGATTGGTCAGCAGGGAGACCTACTGGGCATTTTTGCCAGCCAGATCGCTGTTGAGCAAGGCCTGAGCACCAAAATATTGCGACTCACCTCAAATTCAGCCTTTGCTGACTTGCTCAAACAGACTGCACAGGTTCTGACCAAACTGGGCTATAGAGGCCCGGTCAATCTGCAAGCGATTCAAATCGCACCAAATCAATTTTCAATTATAGAATTTAATGCCCGTTGCACCGGACTTACCGGGGCAAGAGCGGCCATGGGATTCAATGAACTGGATCTGCTTTACCGCGACTTTGTGCAGCAGCAGGTGCCTTTGCCGCTAATCAACTGGCAAGCAGAATCTCTGGCTGTGCTTTCAAGTCATTATCAGTTACTTCCTCTGGCCCAGGTCTCAGAATTACAAGCAACAGGCAAACTCTCTCCCAACAATGGCCAATAAAAAACCGCCACAGTTGTGGCGGTAGCGTAGAGAGATAGAGAAAATTGTTGCTAGCCGGGGCCATCAGCCCCGGTAAAAGTGACCTAGAAAGTGTCGGTATTGGTGGCTTGCTCTTGAACCCGGCCAGGAGCGAACTTTTGAACCCGTGCATTTTTAGAGTCGGTAATAAAGACGAAGCCTTCATTATTGACCGCCACGCCCCAGGGAGCGTTGAACTGACCGTTGTCAGTCCCGAAGCTACCAAACTCAGAGAGGTAGTTGCCTTCAGAGTCAAAGCGTTGGATACGGTTATTGCCGCTGTCCACAATGTAGATATCGCCATTGCGACCATCAATTGCTAAGTCGGTAGGGTTCGAGAAAGAACCAGGCTGAACGCCACCAATGCGGCCGAAGTTGAGAGGCATACGATTGCCGTAACGGTCAAACTTGCTAACCACTTGACCGGGAGCACCGGCTGCATTTAAGACAAAGATGTCATCGTTGACGTTGGTAGCAATACCACGCACGCCGTTGGCAGGCATTTGTAAAAGGTTGGGAACCCGGACTTTCATGCTGGAGTCAAACATCACGACCCGACCACTGCCAGGGTCAGAGGCAACCACATCACCGGTACTGAGAACAGCGACATCATAAACTTCATTAAATTCAGCTTCGATATTGCTGAGCCATTGGCCACCGGGACCATAGCGACGAACCAGGTCATGACCGGTGTTGGCAACAAAGACATTGCCACCGGCATCGACAGCGACGCCATTGGGACGCTTGAGTAAGCGGAATAAATCACGGGAGAAGAAGCTGCCACCAAAATTATCGATGATGCCGCCTTCGCCATTTAATTTTTTGATTTCGCCGTGGTCATAGCTGATTAAGCCACCCGCACCGACGATGTCGACAACATAGAGATTGTCAGAGCCAGGAGCCAGAGCGATACCTTTAGGTACTGTGAAATTATTGAAAGCGCGAATGAAACCGTTGACTGAAGAAGCGCGGAAAGGAACCATTTCAATTGTTTTGGGAATCTGGATGGTGGTTCCTGCTTTAACTTCTACGGTGATTTGGTTATTGCCAGCAGCATTGGTGTAGTCATTGCGGCGAACCGTCAGAACTTGACGGCCCTGTGGGATATTGCCCATTGTGAAATTGCCTGAAGCATCAGTGGTAGAAATCTGTGCTGGACGAACGCCGACCACTTCAACCTGAACGCCACCGATACCAGATTTGCTGATGGAGTCAACGACTTTACCCATAATGGTGCCCGTAGGCAGATTGTTTTGCAAAGAAGGATCCAGAACCGGATTGGGGTTGAAGCTATTATTACCGGGATAGGATTGACCATAAGAAGGATTTTGATACTGGGGAATGTTTGAGCCAACCGGAGGCATATATTGCTGTGGGTAACCATTGTTACCACCACAAGCTGTGATTAAAGTAGCCAGGGAAGCTACAGCCAGGGATGCCATTTTCTTTACTTGATTTTTCATTATCGTCTACCTTCTTAAAATCTCTCTACTACCAAATGCTTATATACAGATTATAGGAGAGGCGGCCTCAGATCTTACTTATGTTCCTTTTAACATTTGGTTAAGAGAAGGAAAAGTTTTTACTTATCTACCAAAAAGACGACCAAATCGCTGCCAAAAACCCGGTTCAGCCTCTGATTCTGTTTTTTCTTGCTGCTTAAAAAGCGAAACCGCCAACAGTTTAAGTTGCTTTTCTACCTGCGAGACTTCGTCTTTGGTGACCAATTGCTGCTGGTGTTGCTCTAGAGATTGATCCCGCTGCTGCAAAGAGCTTTTTAGCTCATCCAAATTCTGATCACGCTGGCCTAAATTGTCACGCAAGGTCTGGATATGGTTCTCTAGCTCTTTGATCTGCTCTTGCTTTTGGCTATCACTCAGATCAGAATGGCGTTCTTTTTCATTCATCAATTGCTCTAAAGAGCGGTTTTTTTCTTCGAGCTGGCCCATGATATAAGCCGACTCGTTATAACGATTGGCCAGGGTCTGGTAGTTTTCCATCAATTGCACATAGGTCTGTGCCATTTTGCTCATATCTTGCTGCAAGAGTGCTTCATGCATATTGTGTTGCAAATGCTGCATCGAAGGTAGATTGGACTCGACTTGCACCAGCGACTGATTAGACGGACTGGCTGAGTTGGGTGAACTGCTCTGCTGGGGATTAACAGAAAAAGAACTAGCAGATTGAAAAGTACCGCTGCTTTGCGACGACAACACAGAAGGCTCGGGGGTCGGTCGATTCGGCTCGGAACGCTCAGGAGAAGAGACTGAAAAATGCAGCGGCTGGCTGGGTTCTGAGACTTCACCTTGTGCTTCAGGGGCAGATCCGTTGCCGTTACCATTGCCTGAGACCGCTTCGGGTTCGAAAGCAGGCAAGCCGCCAGGGTCAGGTTTTTGCTCTTGTAAAACGTTGCGGATTTTACTAAAGCTCAAGCCTTGCTTACGCAAGCGCGCCACTTCTTGAAAATAGTCCTGCCAGTCGCTATTATAAACAGCGCTATCGGGACTATAACGCGGGTGCTGAAGATTGAGATTGATTTGCCAGGATCGAATAATCGCAGGTGTTACACCTAAATCATCAGCCAAACTTGCAATGCTTTTCATAAATCAACCTTCAATTGTCTTAAGCTTACCCAAAACGGTTTCTAGGATCCATTCTAGCAAACTTAGGCACCAGGGTTAAATCCTCTTGATAATGAAGTATCAATACAAATGGGATGAACCCTTTGCAGGAAAACAGCTTTGCATTACGCTAAAATGAATGTGGCTACCTCACACCACAAATAAACACGTCAAAGGAAACCGACAATGGCCAGAAAAAAAGCCCGCCACCTGAGCAAATCGGGGGCACCTGCCCGCAAAGTATCAGATCCCACCAAAGATCAAGATGACGCCATGGACAGCTTTGAGATCGCAGAGCAAATGCTGCGAGAAAACGCAGAGCATGCCTTTGTACATGAAATCAGCAGCTTGAGCTTTTCAGATATTGAGCGTTTGCACCAACAGCTCAACTACGAAGCATCCAGGAAAAAACCCGACTAAACAGTAAGTCCTTGAACAGAAAGCTGAGCTAAAGAGTCTAGACTAAAATACGGCTATTTGAGAGCGATGAGGAATAGAGATGCGTAAATTACTAGGAATACTGATTTTAATCGGGTTGGCCTTGCCAGCTCAAGCTCAAGTGAAACCGCAAACAACTCCTCCTAGCTCTCAACAAATTCATATCCCTGGCCTTACAAAATCCGCAGATCAGGCCTTTGCCAAGCACAATTATCGCGAAGCCCTGGTTCTCTATCAGCAGGCCTGGAAACAAGACCCAAGCGAAGCTCTGGCTCTTAAGCTTATTGAAACTGAGGGTAAACTCAAGCATTATGATGCTAGCTTAAAAGCCCTGGCACAGGCCCAAAGCTATATCAAGACCCCAGTGATGCAAGCCCGTCTGACGCATCTGGCAGCTCAGCTTTATCAGACACTCCCCCAGCAAGCTTTTAAGCGCAACGGGCAGATTTTTCGGGATCCAGAACCCCGGGAAGGCGAAGTCCTTTATCTATATCAAGAAGATCAAAATCAAACCCAGCTCTTTTTCGTTCAGGCCCGCAAGCACTACGAGACGGTGCTCAAATCAAGTTTAACAGGCGCACTACATCAGGAAATTTACGACTTCAATCGTGATTTTTCAGTCGATTTACTAACCGATTTTTGGCTCTCTCACGAATCCAAAAACTGGCCCGTCTTGATTCCCCAAATTGGCTCGATCTCATGGGATACCGACTGGCCGAAGTTAAAACAGATTTATGCCTTATATCAAGAAAATTTACACCATGCCGAGGCCAGCAAAAATCCGCATGCCGCTTTGCTCGAAAGCTATCGCTGGGCTCAAATTTTATTCTCTCGTCTGGGCGTCAACCAGCAAGAATATCCCTTGCAAGACCCTTTGCAATTGCTGCAAGATCTGGTACGCAAGTACCCAACAGACTCTCTGATATCTGAGCTTAAATTATTGATCGGGGACACTTACGAACAGCGCCAGGCCTATAGCAGCGCTCTGGAATATTGGCAGCTGCTGCTTAATACACCTCTCAAAGCCCATGCCGAAGCCCGAATCCAGGAGCTCAAATGGCCCGCTCTGAGCTTAAGTAGCCCAGGATCTCAGGCTGCAGGCCAGGCCCCGCAGTTTAACGTTTCAGGCCGTAATTTGGAGCAAGTTGATTTTAAACTCTATCGCCTGCGCCTGAATACAGCCCTGGAAGACCCAGTCAATCTCCATGATCCTGAACGCCGTTTTTTGGATATTGTCGCCAATCTGGGAGATGATTTTGAGGCTTTTAAAGAATATTATCAGGGGCAAGTCACCCACTGGGACTGGCAGCCCAAACCCGATCAAACATACGCTCACTTCAGTCAGAGTTTAAAAGTGCCCCAGGATTTAGCTGCCGGAGCCTATCTATTAGAAGCCCACGCAGGTTCAATGCATGCCGCACAAGTCTTGCTAGTCAGTGATGCGGTACTGAGTAGCAAGCAGGACAATCACAAGACGCTCTATTTTTTGGCCCATGCCGAAACAGGAAAGCCCCTGGCCAATGCCGATCTCAAGATCAAAGTCACTTCTGGCCCCTATAATAAACAACAGGTGCGTGTTTATCAGGCCAAAACCAATGCCGACGGGATCTACAGCTTTGAAAACCAACCCACGGACCAAAATAACCGGCGGATTGAGGCCTTTGCCCAGCACGACAATCATTATGCTATCAGCGGCAATCGCTATGGGTCATATACACAAGAGCAAAGGGGCTGGAAACTCTACGCCGCCACTGAACGCCCTCTTTATCGCCCGGGTCAAACCGTCTACTTTAAGCATTTGCTGCGGGCCTATCGCGAAGGCGATTATCAGACACCCAGTCCCCAGACCCTCGACGTGCAGGTGCGCGACGCCCGAGGTGAAACCGTCTATAAACAAACCCTGACCAGCAACCCCTATGGTTCGCTTACAGGCTCATTCAAGCTCGCCGAAGATGCCGCCCTGGGCAGCTATAATTTCAGTTTTGATTGGCCCAAAGCCAAAGCTGACAAGCCAGAGCCGGGTATTCAAAGTCTCGGTCAAACTCACTTTCAGGTCGAAGCCTACAAGAAACCAGAATACAAAGTCGAGATCGCCACCCAAGGACAGCTGATTCCAGGCCAGAAAGCAGAAGTCAAAATTCGGGCTGATTATTTTTCTGGCGGTCCGGTCAAGCAGGGCAAGGTGCAAGTCACTGTCTCCAGTCAGCCTTTCTTTGCTTTTTATGATTATTTCTATGACGGTGAGCGACAACAACAGCAAGAAACAATCTTACAAGAAAGCCTGACCCTGGACGACCAGGGCGAAGTCAAATTGAAGTTTGAGACCCAAACTGAGAATCGGGTCTATCGTGTGACCGCCGAAGTCACCGACGCCAGCCGCCGAGAAGTCGTGCAAACAGAGCAAATCACTCTGACCCGTGAAGGATTTTTTGCCCGCATCAACTTAGACCGGGGCTTTTATCAGCCCCAGGAAAAACTCAGTGCCGAGATTAACTTGTTAGACGCCAACCGACAAACCGTGCCCCATCAAGCAGGCACTGTTGAAATCCAGCGTCTGACCGGCAAAGACCAGCAAAATAAAGAGCTCTGGAAGTCCGTTTTCAGTGAAGCCGTGCGCAGCAATGCCCAGGGCCGGATCTTTGTGAAATGGCAGACCCCGAGTCAGAGCGATCGTTATCGCCTACATTTCTCTGCTCGTGATGCCAGAGAAAACCCAATTACTGCTGAGCTGGAGTTTTGGGTCAGCGGCAGAGACTTCAGTGGCCAGCATTTGCGCCTCGATGGCGTGGAGATCTTGACAGACAAACGACTCTACTCACCTGGCGATACCGCCAAAATTCTGATTCAGGCAGACGAGCCTGACGCCACGATCTGGTATACCCAGGAAAGCGACGATGCGGTCTTAAGCAGCCAGGTGCTAAGGCTGAAAGGCAATAGTACGATTCAAGAACTCAAACTGAGCAAAGCCCATCAGCCCAATCTCTTATTAGCAGCTCTCAGTATTCAGGGCCGCAAGGTTCACCATAGCCGTCAGGAGATTTTTGTACCGGCCCTGCAAGAGAAACTGCAGCTGACGATCAAAACACCCGTCCAAAAACCGGCACCGGCCACTGAAGCCGAGCTAGAACTACACGTACGCGATCACCAGAATCGACCCGTGCAAGGAGAGTTTTCACTGGCTCTGGTCGATGCCGCTTTGTATCAACTGCTGCCTGATTCTACACCGGCGATTCACGAAGCGCTCTATGGCCAGCGGCGTTCGCTGCCCCAGCGTCTCGATACCAGTCTCAATCAATACATCAACGGCTTTGTGAAGCAAGATCTCCAGCCCCAAGATTATGATCTGAAAAGCCCCTTCACCACCTTTACCCATTTAAATCCGGTCGTCGGCCGGCGGCGAGGCATGCTGGTCGATACCCTTGAGGAATCTAGCGCTCCGATCGAAGACCGAGAAAACAATCGTTTAGATAAATCAGTCGCCAATGAAGCGGCCCCTGAATCCAGATCTGCAGCGGAGGCGACACCGATCGCTCTGCGCAGCAATTTTCAGGATACGGCTTATTGGAACCCCACGCTAATAACCAATACTGAAGGCATCGCTCGTATCAAAGTGCCTTTACCTGATAATCTGACCACCTGGCGTATCCAGGCCCGGGGCTGGGATCAACAGACCCGTGTCGGACAAAGCACCGCGGAACTAAGCACCCATCAGGATATTCAAGTGCGTCTGCAACACCCTCGATTTTTGGTGGAGCGTGACGAGGTCGTGATCAGCGCCAATCTTCACAATGAAAGCGAAAACACGCAGACTTTGAAAGTCAGTCTGGCAACCCCCGGTCAGATCTTAAAAGCACTGGATCCGTTACAAACGAGCGTGACCGTGGCTGCCCATCAACAGGCCCGTGTCGATTGGCGTTTCAAAGTGATCGGTTCTGGTGAACTCAATCTGACAGCCACAGCACGTGGCAGCCAGGGCGGGGATGCAGTCAAACATAGCCTACCCGTCAAGGTCTATGGCGCCCTCAGCACAGACGTTAAAAATGGAGCTTTAGGCACAGCAGCGACCCGAGGGCAATTAAGCCTCAATCTGCCCGCCCAACGGATCAAAGATCAGACCCGCTTAAAAATCCAAGCCCAACCGTCTCTGGCCGCCAGCCTTTTAGATGCCCTGCCCTATTTGGCTGAGTACCCTTATGGCTGCATTGAGCAGACCACCAGTCGCTTTGTGCCAGCGGTGATGGTCGCCAATACGCTGGATCAATTGGGGATCAATCTGGAAGACCTGATCAAGCAGGGTGACCCCAAAGCCTGGCAAACCTTGCGAAAAAACACGCAGCCTTTGCGCAGCCGAGCCGAACTTCAGAAAATGATCGATCAGGGCTTGCAACGCCTGCAACAACACCAAAACAGCGATGGTGGTTGGGGATGGTGGCCAGGAGGCCATTCGGATCCGTATATCAGCACTTATGTACTCGATGCCTTGCAATTGGCCGCTCAGAGTAAAGTCCAAGTAGACAGCACAACCCTCAGCAAAGGGCTGGAATTTTTGCGGCAGGCTTTTCAGAAAAACGTTGTTTTCCAGGGAGCCAGAACTCAGGCCAGCTCTTTCCATCTGGCGGCTTATCAGGCACTGGTGCTGAGTCGGGGTGGCAAATTAAAGGCTACCGAGCTGGAGCCTTTATTTGTCGGTCGCGATCAACTCAACCCGTATAGCAATGCGCTCCTGGCCCAGGCTTATCAGGCTCTCAAACAGACCGAGCGGGCCAAATTGATCCTGAATAATCTCAAAAGCTTTGTCCGCGAAAACGCCGACAGCGCCAGTTGGGACAATCCCTCCCCTTATTGGTACTGGTACGGTGACCGGGTCGAAACCAATGCCACCCTGCTACAGGCCTTCCTGGCGATTCAGCCTAACGACCCCTTGACCCCCAAAATCGTGCGTTGGCTGGTCGACAATCGCCAGGGTAATCGCTGGCATTCCACCAAGGATACGGCCCGTGCGATCTATGCTTTAAGCGGCTGGATCCAACACAGTGGCGAAAGCAAAGCAGACTACAGTGTTGATCTCAAAGTCAATGGCAAGACGCTCAAAACCCTGCGCTTTGCAGCCGATCAAATCTTGAACCCACCATTTGAACTCGAGCTCAACGATAATGATCTCAAAAGCGGCGATAATTTGATTGAGTTTGTCAAACAAGGCAGCGGCAATTTGTATTACAGCGCCGCTCTGACTCGATTTTCTCAGGCTGAGACGATTGCGCCCGCTGGCAATCACATTGCTGTGGAGCGCAAATATAGCCGCATCCAGCAGGTCCTGAACCCCAGCACCCGCAAACTGGAGCAAAAACAGCAGCCTTTAAAGCCCGGCGACACCGTCAAATCAGGCGATGAAATCGAAGTCCAATTGACGGTCACCAGCCCCAATGATTATAGCTACCTGATGTTTGAAGACTTTAAGCCCGCTGGTTTTGAAGCCGTCGAAAGCCTCAGTGGCTACGTTTCGCAAAACGGCAGCTTTTTCTACAGGGAGTTTCGCGACGATCGGGTGGTGATGTTTTTAAACAGTCTCAAGCAAGGAACTCAGGTGATCAATTACCGCTTACGCGCAGAAACACCGGGTATATTCCATGCCCTGCCCCACCAGGCCGAAGCGATGTACGCACCGCAAATCCAGGCCAATTCTAGCTCCTGGAAAATTGAGGTGATTGATTAGCTCAGCTCTGGCAACGCGGGCGTTGTAGTTTCAGGGTTTTCTCTAGCTGCGCATCAGCCAGCAGCAAATGAGCGGGCACTTGTTGCCGCACAAAGCTCAGGCGGGCTCTGGCCTGACGGGTTGATTCGAGTAAATCACCCAGCAAGGCCAGGTCATCCTGTAATGGCAAGCGGCCAGGCTCTTTGCGTAAGCGGCGCTGGACAATATTTTTTTCGAGTGATAAGCCCTTTTCTAGTTCGTCCAAACGCGCCTCTAGTCCCTGAGCCGCTTGCTCGGCTTGCAAGAGCAGATTGAGCCACGAGACTGAGGCAATCGCCTGCGCTCCCCATTGACTACTGGCCAGCGGTATCCGGCCCGGCGCATCGGAAACCGTCGGATATAGGGGCAAGAGTTGCCTGATTTTCTCAGCCAATTGCAAGGCGCCCAGCACCCGGTAAGCCAGCCCCAGGTCTTGATTGGCCTGCTGTGTCAGAGGGGCCAATTCCGAGCCCACAGGCACGACCACTTGCTGATAGTCCAGCGGAAAATCACCCAGTACCTGATAGCGGCGCAAGTCACGAGCCAGTTCGTCCCCAGACAGAGCTAGCACACACTTAAGCTCTGTCTCTAATTGCCCCAATAGATCGCCCTGCCCTCGGGTCCAGCCCTGCAGCATCTCAGGCATTAATTTGCGCAAAGCCTGGGTGCTCTGAAACAATCGCTCTATGGATTCAGGCCCTATGCTTTGTTTGGGTAATAGCAAAGCCGGACGGTAATCTGCGCCATCAAAATTCGCCTGGTATTGTCTTTGCAAACAAGCTGTAGTCAAACTTAAAACAGCAGCTAACAGAGCTATTTTCACTACTCGCTTCCACATATATCCGTCTCCCTGAAGTCTAATCAGAATCAGTCTGGCTGATTTCTCATTTGTATATGAGCTTACGTTGTCAGCAGCCAGTCAAGCAAGGATATTTCCGCCTTATTTTCCAGAACACCTAAGTAACCCGCACCCGTTTGACAGGCAATCCACTGAGTCTCTCCAATGCTATATCACACTGAATCTGGGCTGCAATATTCCAGTTTTGAAAGCAGACCAATCTCCTGACCTCAGAGCAAGCCCGACGCAATCTCAACTATAATTCAAGTGACTCTGACTTCCAAAGGATCTTCTCTATGCGTGTTTCACCCCAGTCTCAAGCAGCTCCCTCGGCTCCCCCAGGCCATGCGCCCCAGCCTCAGACAGCCGCCGTCACAAAAGCCAACAGTTCATTGGCTAGCGGAGAAGTTATTCATTTAACACAGCCGCCCCAGGGCAAAGCTGGAGAACAAATTCAGCTTTTTAAAGCTCCCTCAACAAAGCCTAACTGGGGCAGCACCAGCCAAATTGAGGGCACCGTGCAGGAACTCAAAGATCTGCAAGGCAATCGCGACGGGCTTTGGAACAACGAAGATCAAAAATCGGGTACAACAGGGGGCTTTACCCATCAGAACCCGATGCTCTCCAAAATACGTCAGGGGTTGCATGGCCTCGGTGATCGCAAAGAAAATACTCAGGCCCTGAGCCAGTTTGTACAGGTCCGTGAGGCCGAATGGGGCCAGCCGATTAGCCAACTTAAGCCAGAGCAGCTCAAAGACGGAGATTTGTTTTTAGCCCAGAAAGCAATCGCAATCACCCGCTTAGAACGCAGTCCGGCTGAAGTTACTGAAGGCTTTGTCAAAGCCTCTGGCAGCGTCAACGGTCAGCCAATCGCTGATCGCCAAGTGTTTTATCAGCGCTTTGCACCGATCGGCGAGCCCAGCGGCAAACTGGTTTTGATCTCGCCGGGATTTCAGGAAACCGGACGAAATTTTTATGAGCAGATCCAATTATTAAATCAGGATGGCCATGACGTGATGGTGATGGATCAGCAATGGGCCGGACAAAGCGAAGGCCAAGCGGGTGGTCTCGATCGCGGCTATGGCGTAGCCCGAGACGTGGCCTCTATGGCTGCAGCGGCTGAGCAAATCCGTCAGCAGGATCACCCTGACGGAGAGCTGATTTTGTTTGGCAATAGCATGGGCGCTGGGCCAGGTGTGCTCGGTGCCATGACCCTCAATGATCAGAACTTGATTCAATTGGAAGGCCCGGCGATGCCCAAAGGCTTAAAAGCCGTTTTGCAAGCTCCCTTTTTGGAAGCAACGGACAATTGGGTTAATCAGGGCGTAGGCCTGGGCAGCCGGATTCCACTCTTAAATAAAGTGCCTCTGCCCAGTGCAGGCCTGCCAGTCTTGACCCATGATCCGGTGGCCGCTCAAAAAGGGGCTCAGGGTGCTGTACTCGAAGACACCCGCGCCCGTTTGCAAGCTATGTCAGCAGCTATCGAAGACCTGGCAACGATCCAAAAATTGATTGCTGATGGCAAAGGTCCCAGCGGTCAAATTGAGATTTTACATGCCAAAAACGATCCTCTGGCGGCCTCTGAAGCCAGTCAGCGACTGCAGCAGCAATTGCCTCAGAGTCATTTGCAAATCCTGGATTCCAACAATCATGTACTTGAGCAAAGCCCGACAGAACAACAAGCCGCTGTCGCTGTTTTCAATCGCTTCTAAGCCCAGATTAAGAGTGCTATACTTCAGACAAACTACGCACCGTGTTAACACACTGAGAAAAGAGTCTGAAGATGAGCCTGTCCTTTCGTGAACGCCTGAAAAACGACCAATTGATTTTATTTGATGGCGGCACGGGCACGATGTTATACAACAAAGGTATTTTCATCAATAAAAACTTTGATATGCTCAATCTCGATCAGGCCCGCATTGTGCAAGAAATTCACAGCGACTATATCGCCGCTGGTGCAGAAGTCATCGAAACCAATACCTTTGGCGCCAATCCAGTCAAACTCAAAACCCATGGTCTGGCTGACAAAATTGAGCTGATCAATCGCACCGGTGCTGAACTGGCCCGTGAAGTCGCTGGCGAGAACGTGCTCGTGGCAGGGTCAATCGGCCCACTGGGAATCAAAATTGAGCCTCTGGGGCCAACCTCCTTTGACGAAACCAAAGCCCTGTTTGAGCAACAAGTCAAACCTTTATTAGCGGGTGGCGTCGATCTCTTTGTGATTGAAACCTTTACCAATATTGACGAACTGACCCAGGCCGTGCGTGCCGTCAGACAACACTCAGACCTGCCGATTGTGGCCTCAATTACCGTCGATGACGATGGGCGCACGCCCCTGGGCATGCCCGTATCAATTTTCACACCGGCCTTAGATCTATTAGAAATCGATGCAATTGGTCTCAATTGCTCCGTCGGTCCCAAGATCATGCTCGATGTGATCCAACGTATGCAAGACTACACCGATAAAGCCCTGGCTGCTCAACCTAACGCTGGTCACCCTCGAATTTTCCAGAACCGCACCATCTATATGTCCTCACCAGAATACATGGCTTCTTATGCCCGCAAAATGATTAAATCCGGCGTACAGATTATCGGCGGATGCTGTGGAACCACGCCTGAGCACATCGCTGAAATGGCTCGCTCAGTCAAAGCTTTGCAACCCCAGCGCATGCAACCGGTTCAAGCCCGTGCCAAAATGGCCGACACGCCCCATGTCGATGTCATCCCCCAGGCTGAAAAATCCAAGCTAGCCGCCAAAATCGCAGCCAAACAAAAAGTAGTCAGTATCGAGCTGACCCCTCCTCGCGGCTGTGATCCAACACCGATCCTGGACAAAGCCCGTATTTTACACAGTCACGGTATTGATGCGATTAATCTGCCCGATGGCCCGCGCGCTTCCGCGCGTATGAGCAATCAAATTCTCTCGATCTTAATTCAGCAGCAGATCGGGATTGAGCCGATTCCGCATTATTGCTGTCGCGATCGCAATTTACTCGGCATGCAATCGGATCTGTTGGGTTTGTATGCCGCTGGCATTCACAATATTCTACTTGTCACAGGTGATCCTCCCAAGCTGGGCGACTACCCCGACGCCACTGCTGTTTTTGATGTGGATGCGATTGGCTTAACCAATATGACCTATGCCCTCAATCATGGCTATGATCTGGGTAAAAACACTCTCAATAAGCCCACGGGTTATCTAATTGGCGTCGGCGTCAACCCGGTCGCCGTTGACCTGGAGCGCGAAATCAGCCGCTATTTTTATAAAGTCGAAGCCGGTGCTGAATACGCCATTACCCAACCCGTCTTTGATGTCGAAGCCTTGCTACGCTTTATGGACAAAGTCGATAGCCATCAGATTCCGATCTTGGCAGGTATTTGGCCTTTGGCCTCTTATCGCAATGCCGAATTCATGAACAACGAAGTCCCCGGTGTTGAGATCCCTGATGTCGTAATGCAACGCATGCTAGAAGCCGAAAAACGGGGCGAAGGCCGTCAAGAAGGTGTGCGAATTGCTCAAGAAATGGTGCAGGCTCTACAAAACGATGTGCACGGCATCCAGGTCTCGGCTCCCTTTGGCAAAATTGATTTGGCACTGCAGGTTGTCGAAGCCCTAGATAGATAAGCATCGCTAAACAAAAAGGACTTAAAGCATGATTGATTTTTCAGACGTCGATCTCAACGAGCTGAATCGATGGGGCAAAGACACTGCATCCGATGCTCTGGGAATCGCCTTTACTGCCAGCGGAATCGATTGGCTTGAAGCCAGCATGCCTGTTGATCAACGCACCCGCCAACCGGCAGGTCTTTTACACGGGGGCGCCTCGGTTTTATTGGCCGAAACCCTGGGTTCTGTAGCCGGGAATCTCTGTATTGATCGCCAGCGACAGGCCTGTGTGGGCCTGGAGATCAACGCCAATCATTTAAAAGGCGTCTCAGCAGGAAACGTGGTCGGCCGCGTCAGTCCGATCCACATCGGTCGTAGCACCCAGGTCTGGGATATTCGCATTCGTAATGCACAAGATCAATTGGTCTGCATCAGCCGCCTGACGCTAGCCGTCATTAAGAAAACCTAGCGCAAATACTTTTGCGAAAACGGCTTAGCATACTTCAGCATCTCGACCCGATCTTCCAATTTCAAGATCTCGTAATTGGGCCAATTAATGGCCTTCATCAGGTCTGGCGCCCAGGGGGGGGGCATCCCGCCTTTTTCTAGCATCATATAAAACTCACCAGGCGTGACCTTGATAAATTGGTCAACTTGCGCTTTGCTGGTAAAGCTGATTGGCACGCCTTCATCCATGTACACTTTGAGCTCTTCCAGTTCCCCCAAAATCCGCAAGCGGGTCTCACCATCAATTTCTTTAAAGTCAGCCGCTTTGACACGCTTGATCACTTCGCTCAGGGCGGCTTGATTGTGACAGGGCATGCAAGAAGATGACAATGCTCTGGCGACTTGATTATAATCTGCCGGTTCGCCAGCTGCTGAGTAATGGGTTTTTTGAGAGTCCTGATAGGCCCCGCTTTCTTTTTCGGCCTCAGGCTGACAGGCACTGAGCAAAGTTAAACAGAAAACGGCACCTATTTGTAAACAAGGTTTTCGCATCGCTGGCCTCATTTCTTTTACTTCCATTTATACCTAATTCCCCCGGCGACAGCAAGCAAGATCGCAAAAGGTTAATAAATGATTTGATCGTATTAAAAGACCATTATTTTTAGATTTGATTTGTTCACTTTACAGCTTCGCTCTCTGACAAGGTACGTGTGAGCTTGTGCATATTAGTTTGTTTCTGTGGAGGATTTTATGAACCGTTTTCAGCAAAAAATTACGATAGGCCTGAGCCTGAGTCTAGCACTGGGGCTATCTGCCTGTACCAATCCAGCAGCCACCCCACCGGTGACCGGCAACCAAACGGTGGCAGTGACTCCATCTAAGGGCGCTTCAGCAGCCCAAACAAATCCGTTAGACAACGTACAATCCCCCCCCCAGGGCACTAACCCTAACAATCCGGGTAATCCCAATAACCCAAACCCAGTCCTGATCCCTGAAACTGGTTTAGTAGCCTCCCCCATTAGCCCGGCTGTCGGCTGCAGCCCGTTGATTAATATCAATGCCCTGGATAGCCAGTCTCAGCAAAACCTGAGCGCTGATCAGAAAAATACCGTCAAAGGCTATCTTAAGGTCAGCTCGAACTTATCTTGTACAGACAATGTAAAATCAGTACAATATCTGACCCGATTTTTGCCGATCGGCGAATACCAACCTCTGGGCGCTCTGCAAAACAAGACCAACCAATATCAATTCGACATCAACACCGCTTTATTACAAGACGGCAATTACGAAATTGTCACCAAAGCCATTCTCAATGATGGCTCGGTTGTGCTCAGCGCACCTATAGGCCTAACGATTGCCAATCATGAAGTCATCAGCAGTTCTGGCGGCGGTGGTGGCGGCGGAACCAGTGGTGGCGGTGGCGGAACCACTGGTACAGGGGGCGGAAC
>JBBKWI010000195.1:0-9777 GCA_037968875.1 Candidatus Sericytochromatia bacterium
ACTGAATTGCAGTCAAACTGTTTTTTCACATAAATAGTTTATATCACATAACTATTACACTAGCCAAACTGTTTGCCATGAATTAATTAATGTGCTATAAATTGTTTGTAGATACAAAATATTCAATAAGACAAATATTTACTAAAAACAAATCAGGAGGCTGTCCATGAAAAGCCGCAAACACGTTCGTCAACTCAGGCTCTCATTAAGCCTGGTCATGCTCTTAGGGCTCAGTGCATGCAATACACCGACAGGTGCACTCTCCAATTCTGACGACGCTGTCCTCGTCATACAAGCCAATATTCAGGCCGGACAAACCGGACGCAGCGTACAAATACAAGCCGATCAACTGCCTCAGGACTTGAGACAATCCCGCGAAATCAGCGTCGCTCTCGATAATAGCAATAATATTTTGACCGTCAAAAGAAACGCCGACCAGAGCCTTTCTTTCGCGCTTTCGGATGCTGTCAAGGTCGATAGCAACGGCAATTTAAAAGTCCTCCTGATAGCAGATCAAAAGAAAAGTTTTTTTGTGACCCTGAAAACAGGCTCACTCTTAGAGCTTGACGCGCAAGCGATTCAGGTCTCACCCTCTACACAGGTTTTAAAAGGCTCTCAAATTCAATTGCAGGCCAGTCTCAAACAAGCTGAGCTAGCTGATGGCGTCGATTTCTCCTGGTATACCGGCTCTACAGCCAATGGCCCCTGGGTCTCAATCCCGGGATCTGGCCCACAAACCGAATGGGACACTCCACAAGCCGGCGCCTATTTTGTGCGCCTGGATATGCAAAAAAAAGACAGCCCCTTAAGCTCAAGCTACATCACATCATCAGCATTGATCACCGTCAAAGAAAGCGATGACGCCATCGCAACCGACCCCCAGAGTGGCGATATCTTGCAGGGTGCCGCGATTCAACTCAAGATCAATCCCTCGGCACTGAAGCTACCGACAGCTGGACTGTCTTATCGCTGGGCTTATGCTCAAAGCCCACAGGGGCCCTTTATTCCGATTGAAGAACAGGGAGCCGAAATCAGCTGGGAGCCCCCCGCTGCTGGGGCCTATTATATCCGCTCTGAATGGCGCCAGGATCAAAAATTACGGGCCTCCTATGTGCCCTCTAAAGCGATCGTCAAAGTGGCCAATAGCAATCAATTCCTTAAAATCACGCCCCAGGCGGGTGAAGTCACGCGGGGGGACGTTGTGGAGATCCAGAGCAATCTAGAGAACACCAGTCCAGGCCTGGACTATTCCTGGTTTTATAGCCTCAGCCCACAAGGCCCCTTTAACTTAATTGAGGGTCAGGGAGAGCAAGTCAGCTGGTACCCCGAGCAAACCGGCCAGTTTTACTTACGCATGAAAACACTGGATTCTGCAGCGGGTATTTCCCGCACCTATACCTCTTCGAAAGCCCTGGTAACGGCCACCGATAGCAATCAATTCTTCTCGGTAAGCCCCAGCAATGGACAAATCCCCAAAGGAGAAGCCATTCAGGTCAGCCTAAACAGAGATTTAGAGCGGGTCGTCTGGTCGTATAGCAATTCTCCCCAGGCCCCCTTTGTGATTATTCCTGGCATGGGCAAAAGCATTCAGTGGGTACCAGCTCAGGCAGGGTCTTATTATTTACGCGCCCAGGGCATCAATTCAGCAGCTAAAAATGTAACTTTTAGCACGGCAACGGCTCAGGTCTTTGTCTCTGAGCGCGACGATATTATTGTCACCGAACCCGCCCTGGCCAATTTGAACCTGGGCAGCATCGTCAATCTCAAGGCCAATTTGCCAGCACAAAGTAATCAATCCAAATACTTCTGGTCTTATGGCACCACAGCCAATGGACCCTGGACTTCAATCGCCTCGCTTGACAGCCGCTTCTCTCAAAAAAATATTCGCTGGATCCCCACCCAGACAGGCAATTTCTTTGTCAAAGTGGATGTCAACAACCCTGATTCGCAGTCAACAGTCAGCTTTGTATCTCCCTCACCGGTCGTCTTTGTCGATCAGCAGACCCCGTTTTTCAAAACAAATCCAGAACCGGCCTTTATTGGCACAGAAGGCGCTGTGACTCTCACGACCTCGTTTCAGCCAGCAGGCCTCAGCCTGAGCTATGCCTGGTCATATGGACCCAGCACAGCAGGACCGTTTTACGCAATTGGGGGAACCACCCTGCCTGAGATTCTCTGGCGCAAACCCGGTCAGGTCGGCAGCTATTACATCAAAATGGACGCCACCCTAAAAGATAGCAGTCAGGTTCTCAGCTTTGTATCTAAAAACCCACTGGTCTTTGTCAGCTCGGGCACGCAATCTCAGCCAAGCTTTGGCACTTCTAGTCTGAGTCAATAAAAAAGAAAGGTTTAAATCATGACGCAAAAACGAATCATTATTCTCTCCAGCCTGCTTGTGGTCGTGCTCTTTGGTGCACTCGTTTTCTCTCGTATTCAGGACAAAAATAAAAAAGCCGCAGAACTCAAAAACATGCAGCCGCCGCCCACCTCGGTGGTGGCACTGTCTCCCAAACAAGGCAGTATTTCTGATGCCATCGTTCTGTCTGGCAATGTCGTTGCCCAGGAAGAAGTCTCTGTGGTTTCCAAAGCCTCGGGCCGCCTGGTCAGCCTCAATGTCAACGAAGGCAGCGTTGTCGTTCAAGGTCAATTACTGGGCAGTATCGAACATGGCGAACTCAACGCCCAATTGGATCAAGCGCGGGCCGCGGCCGAAGTTTCCAAAGCCAATTTAAACCAAACCCTGAGTGGTCCTTTAAAAACCCAACTGGACCAGTCTCTGGCATCAATCAATCAGCTGAAAGCTTCTCGTGCGCAATTGCTGGCAAATCTGGAGCAAAATCAACGCGACTTAGAGCGCCAACAGATTCTACTGGCTGATAATATCGGCACCTCGCAACAAGTCGAAAGCCTGCTCACTCAGGTCAATGTCATGAAACAACAGCTCGCCGGACTCGACTTTCAAATTGTGGGTGCCCAGGCCAGCCACCAACAACTCTTAAATGGTTCACGCCCGGAGCAAATTGAAAGCGCCCGTGCTCAGTACACCCAGTCTCTCGCCAGTATCAAAATTTATCAGGCTCAGCTGCAAAATTACATGCTGGTCTCCCCAATCAACGGCGTGGTCACTCAAAAGCAAACGGATGCAGGCAACTTTGTTTCCCCTTCCGTAGCGATCTTAACCCTCGCCAAACAGGGCCAGGCCAAAGTCGAGCTGTTTTTACCCGAAAGAGACTTGCCCAAAATCAAGCGCCAACAGACTGTTGAAATGCGCTCGACAGCCTACCCTGGTCAGGTCTTCAAGGGTAGTATCCATACAATTTCACCCGTCGTCGACCCCCAAACCCGACTGGCAAAAATAACGGTCTACCCCAACACTCAGAACCCTTTGAAAGCAGGGATGTTACTCGAATGCCGGATCGTATTGGCTGAGCATCACAATGCGCTGACGGTTCCTGTAGAAGCCATCATACAAAATCAAGAGCAGTCACAGCTTTACCTGGCCAATCAAGGCACCGTAGAAGCGCGCAGCGTTAAATTGGGCTTACGCACAGGCTCTGAAATTGAAATTACTGCTGGTCTCAATCAGCAAGACCAGGTGATCGTCAAAGGCACCCATTATGTGAAGCCTGGTGACAAAGTCCAAACCCAAAAGCTAAAAACAAGTCAAGATCAAACCCCGGCGAAAGAGGCAGATCATGGCTAAACAGACGGACCCCGAAACCCCAATAGTGAAATCCGGCGGGTTCAATATCTCTGAAGTGGCGATCAAACATCCGGTCACAACAATCATGTTTATGTTGGCTTTGCTGGTGACCGGCTTAATGGCATACCGCGATCTGCCGGTTGAGCTGTACCCAGATGTCAGCTTCCCGGTCGTCTCGATTTCAACGATCTACCCTGGCGCCTCGGCCCTGGAAATAGAAACCCTGATCACCAAACCGATTGAAGATGCCCTAAGTGGGATCAATGGGATTGAGCATATCAACTCCAGTTCGATGACCGGCCGGGCCAGTATCGTGCTGCAGTTTGATTTGGAGAAAGATATCCAGGATGCCTCTAACGAGGTCCGCGAAAAAATTGACCTGATTAAACGGACCCTGCCTCTCGACGCTGAAGATCCGATCATTGCCCGAATGGATCCCGATGCTGCACCGGTTCAGTATTATGCACTCAGCGGTAATTTACCCCTACCCGAACTGACTGAAATGGCGCGGGATGAGATCAAACCCCAACTCCAAAAAATAGATGGGGTTGCTGAAATCAATATTCTTGGTGGCGAAGAGCGCGAGGTGCAAATTCTCTTAAATACTTCGCTACTCAAACAATACCACCTGAGCCCGGCGGCCATTAGTGCACGCCTGAAACAAGAAAACCTCGATTTCCCCAGTGGTAACCTCCAAACTGAACGCTCAGTGATGAGTTTACGCACCGTCAATGCTTACAAAACCGCAGCAGAAATTGGCCAGACTCCGATTGCGATTCAGGGCGGTAAAGTGCTCTTATTAAAAGACATCGCTGAAGTCAGAGATGACTATAAAGAGCTGACCAGTAAGAGTTACTGGAACGGCAAACCCGCAGTGGTGATGTCGATCGGTAAACAGTCGGGCACCAATACGGTCAAAATGGCCCATGCTGTCAGCCATCAAGTCGCTGAAATCAAACCGGATTTACCTCCGGGCGTCAACCTAGACCTTTCCTTTGATACCGCTAAATTTGTCGAACAATCCAAAGATGCCTCAATGGAAGAATTAGTTATTGGTTCTATTTTGGCGATTATCGTAATTTTCTTCTTCTTACGCACAATTCGGGGAACTTTAATTGCTGCTGTCGCGATTCCGACCTCAATTATTGCAACCTATACCTTTATGGGCTTGATGGGCTTCTCACTCAATATGATGAGTCTGATGGCTTTGGCACTGGTGGTCGGGATCCTGGTAGATGACGCTGTTGTCGATCTGGAGAATATTTTCCGGCATATTGAAATGGGTGAAGATCCCTATGTAGCAGCAATTAACGCGACAAACGAAATCGGCCTGGCAGTCATGGCAACGACCCTCTCGATTGTGGCTGTATTTGCTCCTGTCGGCTTTATGGGCGGCGTTATTGGGAGCTTTTTCAAACAGTTTGGCTTAACCGTCTCTGTGGCTGTACTGGTCTCGCTGCTGGTGGCCAGAACCCTGACCCCGATGCTCTCTGCTTATTTCTTAAAGCCAATGGAAGCGACCCATGTCGATGAACATGAAGCGGCCGTTCAGGGGATTGGGGGCATTTACCAGGGCATGTTGCACTGGGCCCTGAAGCACCGAGCCTGGACAGTCGCCCTGGCGATTGCGATCTTTGTCGTCGCAATTCCAATCGCAGGCTTGCTCCCGAGTGGTTTCACTCCTGAAAATGATCGGGATGAATTTACGATTGCAGTGACATTGCCTTCAGGAAGCAAGCTTTCAGAAACGCACGAGGTCCTGGACCAAATCATCTCTCAAATCAAATCAGACGAAATGATCAAAAATATGTTGCTGACTGCTGGGAGTGCTTCAGGTGCAACCGATACTGGTAATATTAGTGTCACACTCAAGTCCAAAAAAGAAGGTCGTCAACTAACAGCCGGAAAAATCCAACGCCGTCTGCAATTAAAAACCCAAACCATAGCGGGCGCTCAAATCACCTATCAACCGACCCAGGCTATTGGGGGCGGTGGCCCCACGGGTGATCTGAATTTATCACTCAAAGGCGATGACCTGGAGGTCCTGCAAACGACTGCCAATCAGATTTTAGAAAAACTGCATAGCCTGCCCATTGTAACGGACAGCAGCTTATCTACCGGAACGCCCCAACAAGAAATCCAGATTCGCGTCGACCAACGGCGGGCACTGGAGTCAGGGGTTAACTCAGCGACTCTGGCAAGCACCTTACGGGCGGCTTCACTCGGTGAAGTGGCGACACAAATGCGTCTGGATAAATCCAATGTGGATGTTCGTGTCCGTCTCAATGACGAGAGTCGTTACGATTTAACAGAGCTACAGTCTTTACCTGTGCTGACAAATTCAGGCAGCGAAGTCCCGCTGGGCTCACTGGCGACAATTTCGTACGCCACCAGCCCGACCAATATTAGCCGGGCCGACCGACAACGGGAAATCAAAGTGACAGCCAATAGTCTCCCCGGTGCAGCTTTGAGTGACCTGATTGATCCTGTCGAAGCTGAGCTCAAAGCAATGAATTTACCCAAAGATATTAGCTATAGCTTTACCGGTGATGCCGAGCGCATGAAAGACGCCTTTGGCTCCATGATCCAGGCTATGGCCCTGGCTGTGCTCTTTATCTATATGATTCTGGCCTCCCAGTTTGAAAGTTTCTTTCACCCCTTTACAATCATGATGGCGCTGCCAATGGCCTTTGCCGGTGCCTTCCTGGGCTTGTTTATAGCCAATAAAGAGATGAGTATCATGTCTCTGATCGGGATCATCATGCTGATGGGCCTGGTCGTCAAGAACTCGATTCTCTTGATCGACTATACCCTGACCCTGCAAAAGAAAGGCCTGGGCCGCAACGAGTCCCTGCTATTGGCTGGCCCCGTGCGTCTGCGTCCGATTCTGATGACCACAATTGCGATGATCGCCGGGATGATGCCGGTGGCTTTGCAATTGACTGTCGGTTCTGAGTCCCGCTCGCCGATGGCGGTGGCGGTTATTGGGGGCTTGATTACCTCGACTTTATTGACCCTGCTGGTTGTACCCGTGATTTATACCCTGGTAGATGATGGCGTGGCCTGGATGTTCCGCGTCCTGCGACTCGACAAGATCATGAATACCGCCCCAGAGAACAGGCCAGTGCTTGCAATAGCGGAGCCTGACACCAAAGTTCCCCAAGAATCTGAAGAGGAGGTCCTCGTCGTATGATCTTCAACAACCCCCGTTTATTGGCACAAACCCTGCTCCTGGCCAGCCTGATGCTCGGGCCTTACCAGGCCTGGGAGCAGGCGCAAGCACAGACCTCGCAAAGCGACGCCAATAAGGCCTCGGAACTCAACCCGGAGGTACGCTCTGAATTAGCAGAGCACAGCTTCCAGGAGCCCCGGATCAGACCTAATCAGGGGGCCGCCTTTGATGGCCGCCCGCTAGCGACGCCAGCTGATAGCTTCCCGTATATTTATGTGCTGGATCAACAGGGCAACAGTGTGGAGTACTTGCAGTATCGCCTGAATAAACTGGGATATCCCGCTCCCAGCAGCGGCCGTTTTGATTCAGATACCCAGTCCGCGTTGAAAGCCTTTCAAGCCGCACGCGGGATCAGTGAGACGGGCTGGCTGGGGCCTGTCTCTCGTAAATCTTTGGATAGTCTAGAACAGGGCCGCGCACCTGAGTTCGAAGCGATTCGCTCAGGCCAGGGAGTCGCTCAGGTGGGCCACTCTGGCAAAACCGTTGAGGAATTACAAAGCCGTTTAAGCAAGCTGGGCTTTGGTGTGCAAGAAACGGGTATCTTCGGAGAAACAACTGCCAAAACCCTACTCAATTTTCAAAAGCAATTTGCATTAATGCAGACCGCCCAACTTGGCAAAACCACATTGGAAATGCTCAAAAATGTCGAAACCCGTCAGTCGCCTGAATTGATTGCTGTCAGAGACAAACAAGCGGCACTGCAAATCGGGCAACACGGGGAAGCGATTTACTACCTACAAAGCGCTTTAATCAAACGTGGCTTTGAAGTCGAAGCAACCGGCCGCTTTGATCTCAAAACCCAAAAGGCCGTAAGCAATTTCCAGGAACGCCTGCAGATCGAAGCCGATGGTGTGGTCGGTTATCAAACCCTAATCTATTTAGAACATACCTCTGTCTCGGAATTGAATGGCGCCACAGGCTCTGATGTCTTGGCCCAAACTGCGCGACAGGTCGCCCAGTCGCGCGGAACTGTCGGTTGGTGCTATAACGCTGTCTATGAAGCCGTCACATCTGTATACGGTGATTTCTTACGTGGCGAAGCTGCCTATATGGCAGCCGATCAATTGGCCCTGAACCCACGCTTTGAGCGGGTCACCGTCGCCCCTGATGATCTGCCCAAACTGCCTGCGGGCATGATTGTGGTCTGGGGCCAAACCGAACTGAGCCCTTTTGGCCATATCTCCGTCACGATCGGGGGCGGCATGGAAGCATCGGATCATATCGATTACCAACGCAGCCATCTCAGAGGCTTTCAAAATGTACAGGTCTTTCGGCCGGTGGGTTAGGGGCAGATCAAAAACTGACTCCTGTAAAAGTCAATTTAATGCCCGAACAATCTGAATCGCAGCTGAGCCCTGTTTAATTGTTGCTCACCAGTCCGTCGTTTGAAAATCTTTCAGTAAGTGGCCCCAGACTGGCCTGCCAGCCATTGCTTCAGCAATTGGGTGCGTCATACGAGCCGCGCCATCATGGGCATCCAGAGGCGGTACAAAGCCAGCGGCTTCTTTGTGTAGATTATCGGGTTCAGGGGTCTCAGCTGACACCCAGCCCACATCAACGCTGTTCATATAAATTTGGTCGGCAGCATAGTGCTCAGCAACAGTGCGTGTCAGCATATTCAGACTCGCTTTTGACATATTGGTATGGGCATGAGTCGTTTGTTTTAAGTGATAGTCAAACTGGCCTTCGCTGGAACTCACATTGACGATATGGCGATCCGTAAAGGGAGAACGCAGCATCAACGCTTTGAGCTGACTGCAGAGCATCGCGGGTGCCACCGCATTGATCACCTGAACTTCCAGTATTTCTCGGGCTGGAATCGCCTCCAACTCTAGTATCCAGCTGTTAATTGGTCTGGGATCAGCGGGCTCTTGTTGCCAATAGGCTGCTAAGATTGACGATATTCCTTGTGACCCGGTGGCTGACGTAGAGACTTCTTCTACTGAAAGCTTCAAAGGGTCGCCTATCGTCTTGGCTTGCAGGGGGCTCAGCAATTGCGGATCAATGCGGGCTTGCAGCTCGTGTTCAGCGGCCAATAAAGGTTGGTAATAGTCAGGAGGACGCCAGAGCGTCTGGGCGGCATTATTTATTAAGATATCCAGATGCGGCAAATAGCTTGTTAATTGCTGACTTAAGCGCTCCAGCTCGCCCAATCGCAATAAGTCCAGGCCAATAATCTCAAGTCGATCTTGCCAGTGCGAGTAATCCGGCTGTGCTGAGTATACTGCGGCTGCATTGACCGGGAAGCGGGTCGTGGCGATCACACGCGCACCTGCCCGTAACAAACGCAAGACCACTGCCTGGCCCAATTTAATCCGTCCCCCTGTCACCAACGCAATGCGCCCGCTTAAATCAAGGGACATGACTCGCTGCTGATAAGAAATCTGCCCACAATCAAAACACATACGGTGGTAATGGGGGTGTAAATTCTGAAATTTTTGATGACAGACATAACAGCGTCGGGCACGGTGCAATGTCACCGCTTCAGTATGCATCTGGGTTTCTCTATATTCAGACGGCAGCTGATGATGGCTTTTGGCATCTTGTTGGCGTTGGGTCGCGGCTAATTTGTCAGCATCCGCTTTGCGTGACTGCGCCTGAGCCTCTTGCCCACGCATCTTCTTCGCTGTTTTGTAGACTTTGGTCACGAGGGTTTTCATGCGTTCTAAATCAGGAACATCATTGGGTGCACGTCCGACCTTTTGCAAAACGGCTAAACAGATCTCCCATTCTTCGGGGCTAAAGTCATAGGGCCAGTCAGAGTCGTCAGATTTCATCATTTGCCTTTGTTTTTGAAGTGAAGGCACCGTCGGACTCGAACCGACTTCTCAGAATTGGCAGT
>JBBKWI010000196.1:0-30201 GCA_037968875.1 Candidatus Sericytochromatia bacterium
ACGCCTTCTAAGCGGCGTAAGAGAGTAAAAGGTAAAATGATGCGGCCAAACTGACTTTGCTTAAAATCACCCCGCAAGAGGTCCGCCAGGGACCAGATATAGGCCGCCATATTATTTGTTTTTTGAGTCATGGGTCTGCTTTCTGACAATAGATATTGTGATCCATTATAGTCAAAGCAGCGACCATTGTCATAATCAGTCCATATCCCTTAAGCAGGTCTGACAGACTTCATTCGATCCCCAAAAGGTCTGGGAATCAGACTACCAACGGGCAATCTCTCTGAGATAAGTTGCCGAGGTCTCGATACCAGCGGTAATCTGCAAGCCGGTCGCCACAGGCATTTCGATCTCGCCTTCGTAGTTCGCGGTCACACCCACCCGAAGCATGGTCGTGCCCTTATCGGTACCACCAGCGTCAGTTTCACTTAAATGTGCCAACTCAATCACAAAGCTGACGCCAGCAGCTTCTTTAGAGGCTGCTTCACGCAGGGCGGGAATAAAGCTGCGGATCTGTGAGCCCGACAATCCGCTGCCAGACAGTCCCGATGCTGTACCTATCGCAGTGTCTATCATTCCGACGAGCTGATCCTCGCTGGCTCCCCTGAGAGCGGAAGGGCTGATGCCCACCCGAATACGAGATGCGCGGCTACTCTCGCCCGTTTCGGTCGTGACTTGCCCTGTAGGAGAGGTCAAGCGGCGTTCATTTAAGGTCGCTTCGAGGGTGGCGACGCCAACAGTCACTTCCTGGCCACCTAAATTCGTTTTAAACGATCCTGAGAAACCGGTCTCACTGACCTGTTCGTTCATCGCTGACTCATTGCTATCCCAGCGGCCATCACTGTCGAGATCCTGATAGGTCTCAAGGGTAGAGGTATCTCGGGTTTGCTCAAACGAAACAGAGGTTTCGGCATCGGTTCCAGCAGCGACTTTACCAGTCACGGTTTCGCTGGCATGGGTGCCCGAATAACGGTGTTGGTCAGAATACGCTGATAAATTACTTAAAGCCTGACGTGCACCAGGGATATCACCCGAAGCGATTTTGCCAGTGAGTGCGACACCCAGTTGGGCAAACTGCTGCACCTGGGCTTCGTTATAAAAGCCAACCCCGTTACTTAAACTGCGGGCCATTTCAGCACTGACGCTGTTGCCAAAGAGGCTCACAGCCACTTCTGCCTCTAGTCCGAGATCCAGTTTGGCCACATAAGGCGCACCAACACCGGTCCCCTTAGAAACAGACAATTCTGCAGTTCCCCGTAACTCTGCAGAGACACCGGTTCCACCTGGGGCTCCGGCCTTAACACCCAGCGATAGCTGAATACTCGCACCTGATCCCGGAGCCGAAGCGGCTACCTGACGGGCAAAGCGGCCCAGATCAGCTTGTTCGGGCATGTTTTCTGCAGTGACGGCATCCGTTGAAAAGGTCATATTCGTGGAGCCGCCGTACACTCGCTTGGTCTCTTCACCGTGAATACGTGCACCCGTTTGATCACGACGGGTGGCACTAAAAGCCACAATATTGGCTTCAAAATCGTGGAGTTGGTAGCTGCCTGTAGTATTGGCGCTGGCATCCTGTTTGCCTATCTCAGTAATGGCAAAGACATGGTATCTACCATTTTCTTCGACAACGGCCGCATCCTCGGTATCAGATGCGGCGACAGTTTCGGCCTGCTCAATGGCTGCTTCTTTGGTAGCGAAATTGCCTCTGTGGCCACGCGATACCAATTGCTCGTCATAACTTTGATCAACCTGAGCGATAGGACTTCCAGTACGAATATTACCCAAAACTAGCTCCACCTATTCACAAATATTTTCTCTATTTAATATATATACCTCATTAACGAACTTTTTATGCAGATCAGCCGCAATAAAATAAATATTTTTTTCTAAAAGTCGAATTTTAAGCGAAATTAAGCCTTACTTATTAAAAATAGAGACTTGTTTGTTTGCGTTTCTAGCTACACCAACGAAGAGAGCAACAGGGCTCCAATGGATCCGCAAACCTGGTAACATTCCGCTGCAATCTCAAGGCCGCCAGGAGACCATGTCAAGCTCCTGAACAAGAGAGCGGTGTTTGTTGAATCCCAGCTGATCAGCCATAAAACCGCCCTGAAGCCCCTGACATTTTCAGCAGCAATTATCAAGCTATAGCCTATGTTATGCTCCTATCACAAACAAATACAAAGTGAGGATATACACCTATGTCAGCAGCACTTTCCAAAGAAAAAGTCCAGGCCGCCATTGAAAAACTTGAAGGCTGGAGCTACGAGGATAACGCCATCCACAGACAATATACCTTTGAGAACTTCCGCGAAGCGATCAGCTTTATTGTGCGCCTGAGCTTTCATGCAGAAGCCCTGAACCACCACCCGGAGCTGAGCAATGTCTATAACAAAGTCACGATCAAGCTCACCACCCACGATGCCGATAATCAGGTCACCGAGAAAGATCTCCAACTGGCCACAGAAATCGAAAGCTTTAACTGGGCCAAAGCTTAAAACAGATTGTTAAACCCTTTGATCAAAGACGGCGGACTCGGCAGCCTACTCTGGCCCCAGCGGGGATCAATAGAGAGTGTCGAGCTGCTAAATTTCTCTGTGCCAGAAAAGGTTCTGGCAGTGCATCAGGCATTTCTGAATGCGGGTGCCAGCGCCCTGACCAGCAATAGCTTTTGTGCCGACCCGCAGAGCCTCGCCAGAGTCGACGCCAGTCAGCAGGTCGATGCCTTACACCAGAGGGCAGCAGAGCTTTGCCGTGAAGTGGCCGGGCAGCAAGCGCTGGTCCTGGGCTCACTTGGCCCCGGCTGGCTGTCGCCAACACGAGCTGAGATCAGTCTTGAAGAGCTCACACAATCTTACCGAGAACGGGCCACCGCACTGATTAAAGGCGGTGTCGATTGGCTCTGGATTGAAACTGTACGTGACCCTTTGCAAGCACAAGCAGCCGTCAGCGGAGCACGACAGGCCCTGGCTAATTGCCGAAAAGACCTCCCGATCGCCGTGCTGGCAACCGTGTCTAACTCAGGTCAGCAGATAGGAGATCTGAACCTGACGGAAGCCCTGCAGAGCCTGATTTCACTTGATATTGAGCTACTCGGTCTGAACTGCTCTAATCAACCCAAAAGCTTGCAGTCTGGGGTGGATTATTTACTGAAGCACAGCCCCCATGCTCTGGCACTGTGCCCCAATGCGGGTCTAATGGATCAAACACGCTCGCCAACAGACTGGGTTGAAAGTTTGCTTAGCTTAGCCAAACCCAATCAAATCAAAGTCTGGGGTGGCTGCTGTGGCGCCAGCCCACAGCATATACAAGCACTCGCCCAATCGCTTAAGTCTCTTTTTTGAGGATCGCCATTTGGCGCAAAGACAAAAAGTGAAAGGCATATGCCAGTGCCACCAAAACCGTGGGCAAGAGTACAAAAGGAAAGACCGCAACCATCGTATTGGAGGGCTCGTTCATAAAATAACGAGCGGGTGTTGGCATCGATAAAAAGGCAATACCGACAATATTAGCGAGCAGGCCAAGCCCCAGAAAATTCCAGAGTATGATCGCCAATCGGGGTAATTTTGTCTGTCGGGCTACCCAGACTGACATCACAATAGCCGTAATACCAGTGATGACATCCCAATTACGCCCTTCAAACGACATTTGAATCGGAACGACGCCGGCCAGATAATACAGCCAAATGAAGATCTCAACGGGGATACGAAAACTCTGAAAAGCAATCAGCCGTTCCGGTTTGATGTTTTTTAGTAGCCGGGTTGTCGCCGGGTGAAAAGTGAAAATCAGAGCAATCAGGATCGGTGGCAAGATCACAAACATCGGCCTGGGGGGCAATTGCGAGAAATCATTAAGTACACCAGACAAGCCCAGGCCAGAACAGAGTGTTATCCAGCTCAGTGAGACAACGAGCCAAACTTTGGCGTATTTTTTTTCTTGGTGTTGCCAGAGCACATAGGCCATCCAGAGCGGCAAACCCAGACTCAGGCCAAAACAGAGCAAGGAAGCAAGCGCATAATACATACATTGAGTCCTATTGAATTGATAAATTTAGTCTAGCAGTCTGAGCAAAAGTAAAATTGACAAAAATTGCGAAGTTTTAAGCCTGTCGATAGGCCAGTGGCGTTGCACCCACCAATTGTCTAAAGCGCCGATTAAAGACAGAAACGTTCTCAAAGCCGCTTTCAAAAGCAATCCAGGTCACCGGCTGCTTCGTTTTTTTGAGTAAATGACTTGCTTTGCGGATGCGTAGCTGCACTAAGTATTGGTAAGGTGTTTGTTGATACAGCGCTTTAAAGGCCCGCAGATAATGGTATTTAGACAGGGCTGCAACTGACGCCAATTGCTCCAGGTCAATCGCTTCAGCGTAATGGCTATGTAAGTAGTCTAAACTATAATTGAGACGCTTATAGAGTGCTTCGCGGGTGCCCATTTTTTGGGCCGGCAAGCGCTGAATCGTTTGCCGGAGTTGGAAGTGACTCTCCAGCAAATGCAGCATCAACTGGGTCATCAGTTCTTCTTCTCTGAGCTTATCGACAGGGCCAGCCTGCATTTCTTGACGTAAATTCAGAATTAAACCGTCAAATGCGGGGCTGCGGGCAACGGTCAATGAATCCGTAAACAATTGAGAGAGACTGATCTCACCGGCGTCTAATAAACGCTGGCCTGGCAGGGTATACGCTAGCCAGACCTGCTCGGCAAAACCTTCAGCAAAATGAATATTCAGCGTCTCGGTTTGGCGCGAATTTTCGATTTCTAAGTCAAAAAAAGTATTTGCCGGGCTCAGCAAATAGCGATCATTTTCGATCAAGACCCGGCGTTGCTCAACACGACAATGGCTGTGACCCTTGAGATTGATAAATAGAGACAAGGGGCCATAAATACGGGGACGCCAGACTTCACTGGCAGTGACATTGAGCACGCAATGCGGCCAGCCATCAGTACGGGGATCGAAAGGCTGATGGGCTAGTTTAAGATCGATTTTACGCCGGGAGCGCTGCTGAATAAACGCCAAATCTGGAAAGTCTGTCCGAAACATGCAGCCACCGATATACCGTCTGAATTTACCTTTGATATTAGCATGGAAATCAGCTGGACTCTGATTCGGTTTGAAATAAGCTTAAATCAAAGGGAATCGCTTCTTTTAAGGCCCAGTGCTTGATCAACTCACCGATCACACTGGCAAATTTAAAACCATGCCCAGAACAAGCACTGACAGCCAGCAGGGTGTCACGGTCATACCAACGAAAATGGCCATCGGGGCTGTTGGTATACATACAAACCTGTGTTTGCACGCAGGGGCCACAATCTAAGCTGAGGTGTTCTCGCAAGAGCTGCTGCATCTGTGCAATCTCATCGGGCCGGACCTGCGTGCTCGGCAATTCAGCCGGCGCGATCGGCTCCCCTGGAAAGTGCAAAGCGACTTTAAAGCGATGCTGATTGATGGCATGGGTCGGGAAGCCATAGAGAAAGAGTTCGGGTGCAAGCTCAAGTAAAAACACGGGCAAATCAGCAAAGAGCTCTGGCTGCGGCGGTTGAAACCAAAAGAGAATCTGGCGTGTGACCTTTAAATCAGTCGCTGCACCTGCCAGGTGCTGAGGCAACCAGGCACCCGTCGTTAAGATCAAACGCTGAGTGCTGACCGGTCCCCGATCCGTTTGCACACGATAGCCCTCAGACGTTTCTTGCCAATCGATCACAGGCGTATTTTGCCAAATCATGGCCCCTTGCTGACTTGCCAGCTTGAGTTGCGCTGCAATACAAACTTCAGGCAAAAGAAAGCCTGCATCCGTCTCAAAGACAGCCGCAAAATTCTCGGGCAATGTCCACCGTGAATCCTGTCTGGCCAGGTCAGGCCAATATTGATGAGGCAAGTGGTGAGTTTTAACCGAGTCCAGAGTTCCTTGAATCAACTCACCCTCTGGAGGACCGATCATCAAGCCCCCGGTGGGGTAATACAATTGACGCCTGGCACGTTGTTCTAATTCAGCCCAGAGCGCATAGGCCCGTTCTAAAAGCGGCACATATAAAGGGTCTTCGAAATAGGCTTTGCGAATGATCCGGCTTTCCCCATGGGATGAACCCTTGGCATGTGGACTTACAAATTGCTCAATGCCCAGCACCCGCAAACCACTGCGGCTCAATTGCTCGATCGCAGCTGAGCCCATCGCTCCCAGGCCAATAATAATCACGTCAAAATCATTCATGATGTTTAGACCTTAGTTCACATGTGATGCGAGCAAATCGCTCCATTTGGCTCGAAACACCAAATAGAGTTCAGCCCGTCCCAGGCGGGTAAAGGCGAATAAATTGCCTTGATCATCAAAATAGCCTGAAGCCTCAGCAAAAGAGCTCCGCAAACGTTTTTGCTGAGTGTCAGTCAGCAAAGCGCTCGCGGCCAGGGGTTCTGATTCCAAGACTTCAGCCTCAGCATTTAAGAGATAAAAACTGCTGTTAGGGACCTGATGGGGCAAACTTAATAATACCCCCAGAGTTTCACGGCGTTTCACTTGGATCCCAGCCATGCCCAGGGAGAGTCCATTGGGTTCAAATAGTCCCAGACTACAGCTCAAAAATTTCTGATCGGGACTTGAACTGGCCCAGATCGGCTCGTATGCCTGACTACCCAGCCGATAAACCGGGTCTTGTAGCGGCTGGGTATCTGCTGGTAGCATGACCCCCGGATAGCGCAAATGTAAACCATTCCCGAGAGTCACCAGAAAATGGTCCACCGGGTTTGTTGGCGCGCTCAATTGCATTCGTTTTTGTTCAGGCACTAAAGCAATCGCAGCGGGGGAAACCGCTGACAATAATAGGCGCTGCAAATCGCCTGCTATGGGCGCTAAGCTTAGTAGTGATTTATCAACACTTGCTGAATGCGTTTCAGGCAAGAGATAGAGGGGTTCCGTAAAACTTCGCGCTTGAGAGAAACCAGAATAAACCGCAAAATCAGCAGGCAAATTCGGATCACTATCCATTTGAATAATAAAAGCAGGCTTTTTTTTGGCTGAAAGCCCCCTTTCAAGCGCAACCTGAGTTATACCCGATAGCTCACGCAACAATGCTTCCTGGCGCATCAATTGCGCGGTCATCAATTGAGCTTGATTGGCTAATGCTGACTGAATCTGGCCAAAGACAAGCTGCCGTTCCCGGGCTGCTTGTAATCTGACTTGATTGTTATAGATCAATCCCGCGCTCAGGCACGCGCTCAATACCACTAGCAATATTAAAACCAAAGCGAGCGAAGTACGGTAAAGATGCATCAGCCGTAGGGATTTAAACAAAAGGCTTTCCTGATGTGCCAAAACCGGCTGATCGCGTAAATAGCGCCGCAAGTCTTCGGCCAGCTCACCCATCGATTGATAGCGATCAACCCGGCGGCGGGGATTCGCTTTGCTGACAATCGCCTTTAAAGCCGGTGAGATTGCTTCAGCATAGGCCGAAGCAAAGGGTTCAAAATGTCCACGGATGACTTTGGCAAGGATTTCAGGCATATCTTTGCCAATCAGGGCTTGCTTCAGACAGATCACTTCAAACAAAATCAGGCCCATCGCAAAAATATCTGAGCGCTGATCCAATAAGTGATTTTTGCCACCGGCTTGCTCTGGTGACATATAGCGCGGAGTTCCGACAATTTGACCGATTTCATGATCTAAATAGCTCGTGCTATCCAGACTGACTTTCGTTGCTAAATCTGAATCAAGCTCAAGTGAATCGGTTTCAGGCAGGGCAAAGGTTTTGGCGATCCCCCAATCCATCACATAAACTTCGTTGTATTCCCCTAGCATAATATTGGCAGGTTTTAAATCACGATGAATCACGCCCCGTTGATGCGCCAATTCAAGGGCATCACAGATCTTTAAAAAGATGGCCAGGCGCGCTGGCAGTTGGTGAGCTTCAGGGACTTCCCCTTGATCATAAGAGCGACGAATCTGCGCCAGCCATTCTTTCATCGAAATGCCTTTGACCACTTTCATGGAATAGGCCGGCGCCCCCGACTCATCTGCGTCCAGCGTATAAATCGGAATCACATTGGGGTGATCGAGTTGGGCCGTGATTTGCACTTCGGCCAAAAATCGCTCAATCACTTCAGCTGTTGCCAGGCCTGGCAGCAGCTTTTTAAAGGCCACTTGACGGCGTAAAAAATGATCTTTGGCCAAATGAATCGAGCCCATAGCACCCGCGCCGATTTGCTTCAGCAGTTGATAACTGGCCCCCTGCTTTAGATTTCCTAAGCGTCGGGTTGTTGCCTGCTCTTGACCGGAACTCTCAGAATGCACAGCCTGGAGCTGCTGACGCCGATCAATCAATTGCGTTTGATCATAGTAGGGGTTGAGTAGATCTAGGCCCGTTAACTCAACGCTGAGTTGAGCCAATAAACGCAGGTAGACATCTTCCTGAAGCTGATCTTGTTTATGTAAATAATTTATAAATGTCAGAGTACTGGGGAGGCGCTCCCCTGTCTGAAAGCTTGCAAAAGAGGTCTTCAAGTCGAGAGTCAGGCCCTCTTCAATTAATAAGGGTTCTAATTCGGCAATAATCAGATTCATATTGACTCCGCCAGGGCGGGCATTTCGACCAAATAATACCAGCCTAAAGTATTCAAGCGGGCGTATACCAATAAACGGGGTTGCGCAGCCTCTTGATCCAAGACATAGCCCCCTTGCTCATTTTTGGAGATGGCATCGACTAACGGAGCATAATCAAAAACGGGTGTATCAAAGCCCCTGGTTAAATCTTGTGCGCCTGTTATAGGGTCTGCTGCTTGCGCCTGGGACTCGATCATAATCTCCCCTTTGGGATTCAATAAATAGCTGTGCGTGACCTGCGGCTGATCACGTAAATTGAGCAATTGGTCGATCACATATTGAAAGCGCAAATCAATCCCTGCGACCCCCAGAAAAAGCCCGCTATTATCATACATAGCCGTGGTAGCAGGCAAGAGCGCACCAGATAATGGATCAAAATAAGGGTTCCCCCAAAAAACGCCGTGTTTATGGGCTGATAACCTATAAAAGGGTCGGGTGCGCGCATCATAGCCCGGCGTATTAAAGCCAATTCCAGGATACATGTAGATCACGCCTTCGGCTAAAGAAACATGGGTCCACATGATTGGCGTGCCAGAGGTACCAATCAAATCCTGTGACTCGGCTGGGCTCAGTGAGCTGGGTTCTTGATTGGCAGAGCGCAAAATAACTTCTTTGAGGGTCTGGCGCAAAGGCAATAAACGCTCTAATTTACCCTGCATATCTGCCATCGTTTTATTGGGTGAAAAACCGACGGTTGGCCAATCAAGGGAGATCTTGCCACCGAACAAAGGAGCCGGGTATTGATCCGGTGCCCGAAATGGGTGGGGCGGGTAAATAGGCTCAGTTGAAGGGGGAGCCTGTGCGATCAATTGCTGAGCCGTGGCTGCCAGGTATCGCAATAAACCTTCCATTTTCAAAAAATGGGCGTCTATTTTTTGGGCTTGTTGGGAGACCGATCCCAATAAGTGATTGTGTTGCAGCTCCAGGGCCTGAGTGCGTGCCAATGTCTGCTGCTGAGTATAAAACAAGCCACCCACACTCAGCAGGGTCAAGAGTATCATGCTCGCTCCGATCGTGAGGGCCCGTAAGCGGTGTTGTGAGATCCAACGTAGGCCCTTTTGAAACCCCTTGTCAGGTTCAGCCAGAATGGCATTCCCCTGTTGATAACGGCGTATATCCTGGGCCATGGCTAAAACCGACGAATAACGCTCTTCAGGTTGAAGCGCCAGGGCCTTTCGGGTAATTGCCTTTAATTCTCGGGCAATTTTCTCACCCGGGTACAGGGGTTCAAAGACTTCTATTTTGAGCGTTAAAATACGCTTCAATAAGTCCACAGTATCTTTGGCCTTAAAAGCAGGCTTGCAGGTCAATATCTCAAATAAAATCAGGGCCAGAGAAAATTGATCTGTCTGACCGTCAAGGTCTTTGTTTTTGCCGGCGGCTTGTTGCGGAGACATATAGCGTGGCGTCCCTAATATTTGACCGGCTCGTGTTTCATCCAAAACAGGATCATTTAATTCTGTTAAACCGGTACTGTGCTCTTGCTCCTCGCCAGTCTGAAAACGCCCGATTTGCCGAGCGATCCCCCAATCCATCACATAGACTTCGGCATGCTCACCGATCATTAAATTGGCGGGTTTGAGATCCCGATGTATCACCCCGCGAGAATGAGCGTAGTGGATAGCATCGCAGACGGCTAAAAAATGCTCCAATAGGCGACTTTGGGAAAGTTCAGAGGGAAGCGATTGGCCTGCTGAGAGCAAAGTCCGGCGTTCTAAAATTAGCTCTTTTAAGGTTTTGCCGTGGATCAACTTCATGGCATAAGCCATGCTGCCATCAGCCGTAAACTCAAACTCGTAAACGGGCACAATATTGGGATGTTCCAATTGTGCAGTGATCTGCATTTCTCTGAGAAAACGAGACAAAGATGGCGTGGACTCAATGAATTCAGGCAAGATTTTTTTATAAGCCACCTGGCGCTTTAAGTTGCGGTGCCGGGCCGTCAAGACAGAACCCATCGCTCCCTGACCAATTTCGCCAGTGATTTCATAATCGGTGATCGTGGGATCTTGCTGATCCAGACCTGATTGCAATTGCGTGTATTCAGACAAAATAGCATCAGCTACCGACGGCACGGTTTCAGCAGCTGAAACCTGAGTCAATTCCGGGTCATCCCCCTGCGCTACGAGGGCTTCTTGATAGTCTTTTTCATCCAAAATAGTCAGGCACTTCCCAGCTAATCATTGGCTCTAGTGTAACTTATTCCAAACTGATAACGTGCTCTAAAATTGAACTTGATGAGCTCAGTTCAAACTTTGCTATACTTTTTGCAAAAGCAAAGTAAACTCCTGAAGGTGACCCATGGTAAACAGCCCACCCAGTCCCGCAAAAAAACTTTGGTTTGGCATCGTCGATCGCAGTCGTCACCAACTCAAGCTCAATTACGGTATCGATGATCTGGCTTTCTCGACAACTTACTGGTATGAAGGCGTCGATCTCTATGCCTTAGAAGACAAGTATGGCCAGCAAATCTTAGAAAAAATTTACTTTCATATCCTGGTCTTTGAAGCCAATAAATTATTGTCTTTGGGACCAAACTGTGTTGATCCAGGACCTTATGCGAGCTATTGCAACCCTGAACTCAATCAAATCTGGCAAACCATCGGCCATAAGGTCTGGGCCCAGTGGCGCTACCAACACAATCGGTCCGATTATCAGCTGCCTGGATTGAGCTCAGCAGAATCTACAGAAGCCCCAGTAATCTCTGCGGCCCGGATTGACTCCCCCCGTACTGCCGTCTTGAGTTTTTGCGGAGGGGGCAAAGACTCTCTGGTTTCACTCAAGATCTTAGAAGCAGCGGGTATTCCTTACGACACGTATGCTTATGCCCACTCAATCTATGGCAATGCAGCCCATCAACACCAATTGATTGAAAACCTACTCGAACACGCCAACCCCGGCCAGCAAATTCATCATTGGATCAGCGATGATTTTGTCGATTCTCCGGTATTACAATTGCATACGGAATATGGCATTGAGCATATTCTGGCCGCTGAGACCCCAGCTTCGATTTTCGGTGTCTTGCCAGTTGCGTTGGCTTATGGCCACACCCAGATTGCTCTGGCTCACGAACGCTCAGCGGATCAGGGCAATCTAATTTGGGAGCAAACCGGCGAAGATGTGAATCACCAATGGGGCAAATCCCTGGAAGCGGAAATCTTGCTGAATACCTATGTTCAAGATCATTTGATTCAAAACTTCCATTATTTTTCTTTGCTCAAACCGCTCTATGACGTCTTGATTTTTAATTTTCTACCCGCTTACCCTGAGGCGGTCGCTCAGACCCATTCCTGCAATCTCAAAAAACCCTGGTGTGCGCGTTGCCCCAAATGCGCTTATGTTTGGGTCAATTATATGGCTTATCTGGATCCTGAAAAAGTCAACGCCATCTTTGAGGGCCAAAACCTCTTTGATCTGCCTGAAAACCAACTGGCCTTTAGACAAATGCTGGGCCTCGAAGATCACACGCCTTTTGAATGTATTGGTCAAATCGCCGAAGTACAATTGGCTTTTGAGCTTTGCCATCGCAAAGGTCTGACTGGACAGGCGATGCAAATCTATCTCAACGACGTCGAGAAACCCGATTTCAAGGCTGTGCTAGCTAAATACACCCGAATTGATTTTGCTCTCACTCAGATCCCGGCTCAAATTGCGGCCAAAGTTGAGCCGATCATGCAACAAAAAGCCGTACAGGTTCGCCAGCAAATCAGTCAAACCCTCGGGCTCAATTAGGTTTGAGGCGAGTCTTCTGTCTCTGCTAAATCACAGTGTAAACAGTTCAATTCTACCCCTAATTTTTGGGCACGAGTTTCGGCAGTTAAAACCCATTCTCGATAGACTTGCGGTGGCCGGTGGCGCACATGTTGGCTATGACCACAGCTCAGCAAAGCAACCCAGTGCTGTTCTTGATCCTGATAAAAGCTGATAATCGTTCGCTGCATGGGTCACGCTTTCAAAATGAGTGCTGTCAAAAGTATAAAGGATCAATCAATAATTGAAGGGTTGGGCTAGATTTTTAAGTAATGCAGGCTAAAATAAGTGGAGTCTGCGTAAAGGAAATTAGAAGTGTCAAGAAAAGAGTGGGTGCAAGCGCATCGCAGTAAAATCGAGCTATTGGCGCGCGCAGGATTTGCTGCAAAAGCAATCATTTATGCAACCATTGGCGCACTGGCTCTACAAGTAGCGTTGGGTCTTGGCGGTGAAATAGAGGGTAAGTCTGGGGCTTTGCAAATGATTGCAAAGCAGCCCTTTGGCTCAATCATGCTCAGTATTCTGATCATTGGCTTTTTAGGTTATGCCATCTACCGATTGGTCCAGGGGGTTTTCAATACCGAATTAGAAGACAATGACCTCAAAGGGATTGGCAAACGCATTTCCTATCTATTTCGAGGCATCGTCTATTCTGGCCTCGCAATCGCTACTACACGTATTCTGCTCAAAGCCAAAAGCGATTCTAAATCCGCATCAGACTGGAGTTCCCAGGTTATGGCTCACCCGGCAGGTCATTGGGTGATTGGAACTGTCGGCCTGGGTGTTATCTGTGTCGGTGCCTACCAGTTTTATAAAGCCATCACAGATAAAGACCAGCAAAAACTGAAACTGGGAGAAATCGCCCCAGCCATTCGCCCGACCTTTAAAAAAATCGCTAAATTAGGACTCTCTGCCAGAGGAATCGTGTTCTGTATGATTGGTTTCTTTTTGCTAAAAGCTGCCTGGTACAATAATTCCAATCAAGCCAAAGGTTTTGCAGAGACACTTCAAAGCCTGCTGTCACAGCCTTACGGATCCATTTTATTGGGATTGGTAGCAGCTGGAATGATTATGTATGCCATTTTTGAAGCTTTTAAAGCGCGCTATAAACAAATCAATATTCAATAAGCTTGATTTCCTGCTTTAGAGCGAAGACATTCCGGGTCGATCTTGCTTTGCGGTATCATAGAGTACAAGAATTGCACCATGGAAAGGCCCGCAAAATGAGCTACGATCACCACAGCATTGATCCCAAATGGCAAGATTATTGGGATCAAAACAAAACCTTTAAGACACCCACCCTCAGTGACAAACCCAAATACTATGTTTTAGATATGTTTCCTTACCCTTCAGGTAAAGGACTGCACGTGGGACACCCCAAGGGCTATGTCGGCAGTGATATTATTGCGCGCTATAAACGTATGCAGGGCTTTAATGTCTTGCACCCCATGGGTTGGGACGCTTTTGGATTACCCACAGAGCGCCAGGCCGCCAAAGAAGGCAAGCATCCGATTGAGATCACAGAGCGCAACACAGAGCGTTTTCGCAAACAACTCAAGCAAATTGGACTGAGCTATGACTGGGATCGGGAAATCAAAACCTCTGACCCCAATTACTATAAATGGACCCAATGGATTTTCTTAAAGCTCTATGAACGCGGGTTGGCATATCAGGCTGAAGTCGCTGTCAACTGGTGCCCGGCTCTGGGAACCGTTTTGGCCAATGAAGAAATCAAAGATGGCCTCTATGTCGAAACCGGAGACCCGGTTGAAAAACGGATGATGAAACAATGGATGCTCAAAATCACCGAATATGGTGAGCGCTTGCTAACGGATCTGGAAGATCTGGATTGGCCTGAAAGTGTCAAAGAAATGCAACGTCATTGGATCGGCCGTTCAGAAGGCGCACGCGTGCGTTTTGAGGTTGCAGATAGTGAGACCCATTTTGATATTTTCACGACCCGCCCGGACACCCTTTTCGGCTGTACTTATTGTGTCTTAGCACCAGAGCATCCCTTATTGGCTCAAATCGTGACCGAAGATCAACGCGAGCCCGTTGATTTCTATATTGAGCAGGCCCTCAAGCAATCTGAACGTGACCGCGTCGCGAGTTCCGACAAAACCGGTGTCTTTACAGGTGCATATGCCATCAACCCGGTCAATGGTAAGCCCGTACCGATCTGGATTGCCGATTATGTACTGGCATCATATGGCACAGGTGCTGTGTTTGCCTGCCCAGCGCACGATGATCGCGATTGGGCCTTTGCCCGCGAATACGATCTGCCTCTGATTGAAGTCGTAGAAGGCGGAAACATAAACGAAGCCGCTTACACTGGCGATGGTCCCCATATCAATTCAGAATTTTTGAATGATCATGCCATTCAGGAAGCCAAGCAACGGATCATCGATTGGTTAAGTAAAGAAGACAAAGGCGAAGGCCAGGTCAATTACCGCCTGCGGGATTGGTTATTTTCACGTCAACGCTATTGGGGCGATCCCTTCCCAATGATTGAGCTCGAAGATGGCAGCACTGAAGCTTTACCCATGGACGCCTTGCCAGTAGAATTGCCCTACCTGGACGATATCTCACAGACCGAAGATGGCCAACCGCCATTGGCCAGAGCCGCCGAATGGCGTCAAATCACCTTGCCTGATGGCCGCAAAGCCCAGCGTGAAGTCAATACCATGCCCCAGTGGGCAGGATCCTGCTGGTATTATCTGCGCTTTTTAGACCCGCACAATGATCAGGCCGCCTGGGATCCAGAAATCGAAAAAGCCTGGATGCCTGTTGATCTGTATATTGGCGGCACCGAGCATGCGACCTTGCATCTGCTATATGCCCGTTTCTGGCACAAAGTGCTCTTTGATATTGGCCTGGTCTCAACGCCGGAGCCCTTCAAAAAACTCTTTAATCAGGGCATGATTCAAACCCGCTCTTTTAGAGATACCCTGGGCAAGTATTATTACCCTTCAGAAGTCGAAGAGCGCGAAGGCGAATGGTATCTCAAAGGCCAGGACACCTTAATGGAAACCCGAATTGAGAAAATGAGCAAGAGCCGCCACAATGTGGTGACCCCTGATGAGGTCATTGCGGAATACGGCGCCGATGCTCTGCGCTTATACGAAGTTTTCATGGGCCCGCTTGAAGACGGTGCAATCTGGCAAACTGAGAATATCACTGGTGTTCGACGCTTTTTAGAACGTGCCTGGAGATTGTATCATCCAGAAAAACCAGTAAAAGCCGATCATATCCCGGTGCAATTGGATCGTCTGCTCCACAAAACGATCCAAAAAGTCTCTGAAGATCTGGATGCGATTCATCCCAATACGGCAATTTCAGCCATGATGATTTTTGTCAACGAAGCCACCCGCGAAGGCTTTCTACCGGACGGAATGAAAGCTGCTTTTGCCAAATTACTGTCTCCGTTTGCACCACATATTGCCGAAGAATTCTGGCAGCAATTGGGAAATAAAGGCAGTATTGCCCTGGCCGAATGGCCCGTCTTTGACCCCGAAAAAATTCTGGACACAGACATTGAAATCCCGGTGACGATTAATGGCAAAATGCGTGGAAAAATACCGGTTCGGGCAGGTTCCAATGAAACGGAAGCCCGCCGGATCGCCACTGCCGACGAAAAGGTAGGCAAATTTCTGGCTGGATTTGAAGTCGTCAAAGTGATTTTCAAAACCGATCGCATCTTGAATTTTGTGGTTCGCCCTCCCAAAGTCGATAATTAATACCAAGTGGCGAGTCTCGAACTCGCCACTTCCAGGAGAAATCATGTATTTATTTGAAGTCAAAGAGATGACCTGTGGCCATTGTGAAAGAGCCATTCGTAATGAAATCGAAGATCTGGATCCTCAGGCAAAAGTTACAGTAGATCTTGAGCAAAAAACAGTCAGTGTTGAGTCCAGTCAGCAGCAGCAAGCGATTCAGACTGCTATCGAAGAAGCTGGCTATGCAGCCACAGCAAAGGCACCCTAAATGTTTACTTTAAGCAAATCTTTTCGTTTTGAAGCCAGTCATCAGCTTCCTGGTCATGACGGTAAATGCGCCCGTTTACATGGTCACAGCTGGGTCGGCAAAGTCTATTGTCGCGGAGAGAAATTACAAACCACTGGCCCCAAAGCCGGAATGCTACTTGATTATGCCGATATTAAAACGGCTCTCAAGCCTCTGGTCGATGAAAAACTAGACCATTGGCATCTCAATGACAGTACTGGACTGACAAACCCCACTTCAGAAGAAGTTTCGCGCTGGATTTATCAACAGTTAAAACCACATTTGCCTGCACTTTTTGCAGTTGAAATCCAGGAAACCTGTACCAGCTCCTGCGTTTATGAGCCGAAACCGGACTAAATCATTTCAAATCAGAAGTAACACTTGCCAAGGCAAGCTCTCGCTGACAATTGCTATAAGCAATAATATGGTTTTGTCTAAAAAATTCTCTGTAGGTATTTTCCATGAGTAGCGTTCAAAATGGACGAATTGTCGCCAATGTACCGGTACCCCAAACCCGGCCTCAGGCCCGGCCCACAAGCCAATCTTATACGGTTAAAGCAGGTGATTCACTCTGGAATATAGCCAAAGCCAATTATGGTGATGGCATGAAATGGACAGATATCTATGCCAATAATAAAGATATCATTGGTAAAAACCCGGATTTAATCCAACCCGGTATGCAACTCGAGCTGAAAGGTTTAGCGCCTGCTGAAACCGCCTCCCAGCCAGAAGTCCTGCCTGAGACAGATAGCGAAACTAGCCTAAACGAAATCACACCTCAAAATAGTGGAAGCGCCGTTCCCACCGTTGATTTATTCGACGAAGAAATGATTGAAACAGCACCTGTTGTTGTCGATACTGCTGAAACAGCACCTGTTGTTGTCGATACTGCTGAAACAGCTCCTGTTGTTGTCGATACTCCTGAAACAGCACCTGTTGTTGTCGACACTGCTGAAACAGCACCTGTTGTTGTCGACACTCCTGAAACAGCACCTGTTGTCGTCGATACTGCTGAAACAGCTCCTGTTGTTGTCGACACTGCTGAAACAGCTCCTGTTGTCGATTCCTCTGGGCCTGCTCCCCTCGTTGATGTCCCTGTGCCAAAGTCAGAAACGATCATTCCAGTCTCAACTGATACAAGCATAGTGACAAGTGCTCCTACAGCCCTCCCAAATCCGACAGTCCCTGATCAAGCTCCTATTAATCCCATGCTGGCGCAAGCAGACTCGTTGCTCGCTGTGATTGATGGCAAGGGTTTTTCAGTCGCTCATCACGGCGATCCAGTTGGCGGAATCCCGAAAGTCTCTAAAGCAATGGATCAAGTCCTGGCCATGTCTAATGATGGCAGCATTTCTCAAATGCCCGAAGGCGCAAGCAAACAAAAAATGCAAGGCTGGGCCCAGGAAATTGTCACTGGACGATTGGCTCAAGCGGGCAATAAATTTGACGGAATCAGCGCAAAAACCACTCAGCAAGTCAACGATCTGCTCAATAATCCTGCCTTTGCCAATTTGCCTACAGACAAACAAGACCGTCTCTTAGAGGGTTTACGCACTGGCTTCGATTTGATGCAGTATGCACCGGGGCAGCCAACAGCTGCTCACCAGGAACTGCAAGCGCGTTTAGCTGAGCACTTCCAAGCGCCAATATCGGACATTGCCCCTGTTGTTAACAGCGAAGCACCTGGCCAGATCAATCCAGCTGAAACCCTGGCTTCGCCCCCTCTTGTAAACACCAGACCCGATCCGAAAGCCGGCTCCAGATCAGCTCCAATCGCACCCAAAGCAGCAAGCGAAGAGGCTGCTCCCAAAGATCCCACACTGCTGCAAGCAGAGGCGATTCTCACAGTGATTGACGGTAAAGGCTATTCCGTTGCCAGTCACGGCGATCCAGTCGGTGGGATCCCCAAAGTTTCTCGTGCGATGGATCAGGTCCTGGCCATGTCCAAAGATGGCAGCATTGCCCAAATGCCTGAAGGCGCAAGCAAACAAAAAATGCAAAACTGGGCTCAAGATATCGTCACAGGTCGTCTGGCCCAGGCTGGCAATAAATTTGATGGCATTACCGAAAAGGCCACCCGACAAGTCAATGAACTTCTCAATAATCCTGCTTTTAGCAGTTTGCCTGCAGACAAGCAAGAGCGTCTCTTAGAGGGTTTGCGCAGTGGCTTTGATCTGATGCAATATGCCCCGGGCGAGCCATCAAGCGCTCATCAAGAACTTCAAGCCCGTCTCAATTCACATTTTGGTGTGGCAGAGTTAAGTCAGTCAACACAGGCAATTCCCCCCTCTGACGTAGCACCCGTTATTCACGCTGAAGCACCCAGCCCGATCAGTCCACCACTTAACTCAGCAGCGGCTCCCGTGATCAAGTCCATGCCTGAGCCAAAACCGGTCACTCCACCTGCACCGCAAGCACCCGCAGCAGTAAGCGTAGAACCTGCACCAATAGATCCAAGCCGGGTACAGGCAGAGCAATTGCTAGCTGTAATTGATGGCAAAGGCTACACAGTCGCTCATCACGGCGATCCAGTCGGTGGGATCCCCAGGGTCTCTAAAGCAATGGATCAAGTCCTGGCCATGTCCAAAGATGGCAGCATAGCCCAAATGCCTGAAGGTGCAAGCAAGCAAAAAATGCAAGATTGGGCTCAAGATATCGTCACGGGTCGTTTGGCTCAAGCAAGCAATAACTTTGATGGCATCACTCCCAGAATCACTCAACATGTCAACGAGCTGATTAATAATCCTGCTTTTGCCAGTTTGCCTGCAGACAAGCAAGAGCGTCTCTTAGATGGTTTGCGTAGTGGATTTAAATTGATGCCATATGCGCCGGGTGAGCCCTCAGCTGCTCAACTGGCCCTTGAGCAACGTTTACAGAAACATTTTGGCAGCGCCGAAAGTGAAGTCAAAGCAGCTAGCCCACAAGCAATGACGGAAACGCAATCAGCAGCTGAGCCTGAGCAGACCAGCCTCGCTGAATTTGAACAAAGCTTGAAACAAAAAGCAAGCTTGTTTGGGGGAAGTGCCAAACAGGATAAAATCCTCAGTCAGGGCCAGCGTCTTTTTGCAGCCAGCCCAGAGCAACAACAAGCAGCCAGCCAATCGCTCAGTGATAGCCAATATTATCAGGAGCTGGGGCAATTACTGGCACAGACTTCAGATGCAGTCATCGCTCAAACCCTGACTCGGCCCTCGATTCGGGGCGTTGATGTCATGAAAGAAGTCGATAATCAGATTGCAGGCCAACTCTTGATTGCCCTCGCCAATGAAAAACCAAATCAAGCCGATGCTGAAGAGCTGATTGCCAGCACTTTAAAGGCCTTTGATGGTATTTTTAAAGATCGCGAAAAGCCATTTGAAATCTTACAAGCATCAGCAGCATTCCAAAATCTGAGTCCAGAATTGCAAGCTGATATTAAAGCCTTATTGAAATTTTTCTAGCCGCCAGAATAGGCTTACCAATGGGCTGAAGCGCGTGGCTGCCAGCGCAAGTTTTTTTTGATTTCGTTTAGTGCAAAATCAGGCAGGGCAACCCCGATTTTAGATATCACTTGCTCCTGGTGTGTCACCCGAATAGGAAAAATTGAGGGCTCAAAGCGAATACTCTGAGCAAGTAAATTCCCCAGAACGGCAGCACTACTGAGAGTTAACAATTGGTTCGCAAAGAAAAACCCCTGGTAGTGACTCAGAGGTCCGGAACGTTGGCCGAGTTTCATTTGCCCAGAAACGACCCATGCCACAGCCGACTGCGCCGGGTAAGAAGCAGGTGCTAATGCTTTAATGCTCTGAGCAGCAAACATATCGCCATTAATAAAGAGTCCCCCCTGGCCTGTGTATTGTATTGGCTTAAGCAGCCTCAGATTACCTTGTACAAAGACAGTTCCCTGAACATTTAGCTGGCCCGTTTTGCCGTCATAGTCTAAAGCAACAGGATCACCAAGCTGAAAACTGCGCTCACTCAAAATCAGATCTGAATCGTAAATGGCCTGCCCATTTAACTGGGCGTCCAGTTTTCGGGCCCGCATAAATGCCGAGTCTGAACTGACATCAGTCAAAAATGAGGTGTTTAGATTATCTCCATTATCCGCCTGGTAAACGGGTCCCTGTATCAGGGCTCTCTGATTTGAATCAGAGTCAGTTAGTTCCAGCCTGTGGGTGCTAACAGCGAAGTCACTTAAACTGGTTTGGCTTAAGCTTACCTGAATTAACTGATAAGCACTTAACTGAACTTGAGCATCGATCCTGGGCCCAAAAACGCGGCCATAGGCTTTCAGACGCATCTGTTTAGAAGGCATATTTCGATCGGAGTTGATCTCTATCCGATACTGACCGATAGGGTTTCCTGATGCATCTCTGACTGTCTGCCATGTCCACAGCCAAAATCCATTGGGTCGAGGCTGGGGGGGGGATTTCAGATTTTTCATTTGCCACAAGAGAGCATCATTGCCGCTACTTAAGCCCGTGATCACCCGCTGAACACCTATTTCAGCGATTTTTAAGGACTGCTCACATTGCCACTCACATTCTGAGTGCTCATTTTCGCTAAAAGCAATCGCCAATGTCGACGCCATCGTCACCATTAGAAACGAAAGTAGAATAGCCAGATAAGGCGCAGTCATGGGCGGTTTGGGTTTCGTGTTTAACATGCTTCAACTCCTGATGATCGACCGCAGTTTCGATCTAAAAACCTAAGACCAGATCATCAGCCTGAGTCAAGTCATAACGGTGATTTGAAAAGGGGCGTATCGACGGATATAAAGCTTTGTTCAGCTGGCAACATGACTTGTATTCTTTAGCTTAGGCTAATTACTGTGGCTACTTTATCGGGCTGCAGAACCATTCATTTCCCACCACATTTCTTTGACAATTTCAGCCTGATTAAAATCCGGTAAGGTCACGCCAGTAGATGCCATCACATCAGGATGAACATAGATATCCGGCCTTGTCCCTGTTGTCGGCAAGTTAATTGTATTACCGAATACATTCCCAAATATTTTGGCTTTTTGCAGATTTAAGGAACGATTACCGAAGAAAAAACCAGCATACTTTGTACTGCTACCCGAATTGCTACCTAACTGCATATCTCCTGTAGCCACAAGCCCCAGGGCATGTTGATCTGGATAACCAGCGGGGGTAGCGGGCTCAATACCTCGATTAGAAGCGACATTGCCATCTACAAACAGCCCCCCCTTACCATCGTATTGGATCGCTTTCGTCATTTGCACATTGCCGTTGATTAGCACAGGTCCATTAATCGTCAGCGCACCTGTCGCCCCATCATAAGTCAAAGCGGGACCATCTCCGATTGTAAAACTCGTCGAACCAAAAACCAGATCCCCATTATAAACAGCGTTCCCATTTTGCTGAGCCTCTAACTGGCGAGCGTTCATGAATCCTGAGCCTGACGAAGCATCAGGAAACTGCAGATCAGGCAAGCGATGATCCCGAGGACCTTTGGCTCTGCCTTCCCCCTGACCGATTATGCCATCCCCAACAGTGATTGCATCTCCATTACCTGGGTCAATACTGGTACTGGTTTCAGCAGTATGAATTTTTTTCATGGGTTGAGTTGAGGTTCCCAAAGCAGCCTGAGAAGCCAGTTTAATCGTCCCATTATTAGCGCCAGCAGGTAAGTTAGGATCTTTATAGACAAAGATCTCAGCTTCAGGAGCAGTGGCAGGCGTTGTGTATCCCGAAAAATTCTGATTATCTTGAATATCGAGATAGTCATTAAAAACACCAGTTGATGATGAATCCAGATGCAATTCGCCTCCCGTCAGGATTCCGCCATATATTCTAGCCCCCCCATTAATTCGGGCTCCCCCCAATTGATGATTGCTAGCGATCGCAAAATCACCCAGGCTGATTTGACGCAATTCGACACCGATCGCACGCTGTACACTTTCAGTCGGAGTGCCATCTTTTTTATGTTCAAACGCCATGCCATAGGCTTTTAAGCGCATCCGTTTTTTGTTTGTATTACCGGGCATGATTTCGATACGATAGCGGCCGATTTCTTTGCCTTGCTCATTTTTGATCGATTGCCAGCTCCAAAGCCAAAATCCGCTCGGCGGACTACTCGGTATCACACTTAGATTTTTCATGTCCCAGGTAATCGCATCATTTTCATGGGCCAGCCCCGTGATCACTCGTTGTACACCGGTTTCAGCCATCATCAACGATTTTTCATATTTCCATGAGCGCTGATTAAATTTATTTTGACCTGTAAAAGAGATTGCCATCGTCGTGACGAGGGCTCCCATCACCAGAACCAAAATTAATGCCGAAAACAAGGCCACACCAGATTGAGAACGCTTCGGAATTTTTCTTATCATTTTCTTTCCTTTTATTGAAGATTGCGGGCGTTGATTGAAGTGTCAATTCGGAACTGACGTTTAACCTCTAATTTTTTACCCGTCAAATCTTGTGCATGTTTGTAGCCATAGGTAGCTGTCACTAGCCGTATCGTAATAATCTCTGAGTTTTGGCTGTCCTGCATAAAATAGGACTGCTTGCCAGGCTCGATCACCGTAGCTTCTTTGATCATGGCGCTAATCAGAAAATTAGAGCGATCACTGGCACTTTGAGTGGACGGCTTAAAATTGGAGTCTGCCGTTAAAAAATGGGGTTCATTATTGTGATCACGCTGGGCCCGATAAAGTGAATAGACTCCCTGACTATTTTCTTCAAACCAATATCTAACCAGGATATAGCCGTTCATAGCGCCAATACTTTTATCATCAGTGGGCCGGACGATTAAGATCTCTTTGGCTTGAGGAACCCCCGCAAATGGCAGTTCATAATAATCAGAAGCCTGTCGTAATTCTTTGGCAATATTGGTCATGGCAAGCCGTGAATACATTTGCATTTTAGATTCAGACTCAGACAATTGCACGGTGCTTTGAACTCGTGTAAAAAAGCTAAAGCTCAGACCCATCACTACCGTAAAGATGCTCAGAGTCGTGATCATTTCGACCAAGGTAAACCCTTTTTGAAAGCGGCGCTTCATTTTCATTATTTGTTATCCCCTTTTAAAAAGACACCCGTAGACAAAGGCCGTTGGCCCGCGGTCGGAGTTGGAGTCCAGGGGCTTACATAGACATAAACCTTTTTCATAAGCGCCTGATTTTGGCTCCCTTGTAAAGGTCTAACTGTAATTTGTTTGGTACTTGAGGGTTGAGTCCCTCCCATTACCTGAAGCGCCACATTATAGGTACCGGGGCTTAAGAAAGCATGTGTCGCATGGCCAGCAAAATCACTTTGCTGATGACCATCTCCAAAATCCCATTTGTATTCTGGACTCGTACCCGTCCCCATAACTGCAGTCGTAAAGCTGACAGATGAACCGACCAATATGTTCACTTGATCAGAGTTTAGCTCCAGGTAGGATTGCGCTTGTACCGTTGTCGACGTTTCTGTCTTCTGGGCTGTATTAGAATCCACTCCCTGAGGGACGGCTTCCAGGCTGACGGAATAGCTGCCGCCTTGCGTGTAGACATGAGAAAAAACAGGGAAATCACTGTCTTCAGGATTTGCATCGGTCTGCTCAATTGCAGGGCTGCCGTCGCCAAAGTTTAAGCGATACAAGACTGAACTGGCCCCAACTCCTTGATAACCAACACTAGATGTTTGAAAGCTAAAAACAGTCGTGATTTGATTGCCAGGGTCTCCAGCAAAGCCTGTATTTTGGGGTAAAACTTGCAAACCTGCCTGCTGACCATTTTCAGCAAGCACATTCAAAGGGAGAGTCGCCGTCGGGTCGGCGCCTCCTGCAACACTGACACTTGCAGTGTAGTCACTGGATTCAGTATAAGTATGCGTTACCGATTGTCCGCTGGCGATATGACCATCACCAAAGGCCCAACGATAGACGGGTGAAGAACCACAATCAACTTCAGCACTTTGGCCACAACTGGCACTAAAACTCACACTTTGCCCCGCGATTGGATTGCTGGGGTTCATTTGGATCGTCACGCTAGAGTCTTTGACATTCAATTGGGTTTCAGAACTGATCGCGACATTGAGGTCGCGTCGATCAGAGATTGTCAAATGCACTTTCTGATTTAAGCCAGCCTGGGAAAAAATATGACTCGGACTGGGATCAGACGATCCCGGCCCTTCTCCAATGCCAAAGTTCCAATTATAAACGCGATGATTTTGGGGAGGGCAATGCGTACAATTGACTGAAAAGTTAAAGCTGGTGGTGTTTTTATAACCCGACTGATTGGGGCTAACGACAATTTGAGCCGTTCCAGTATTATTTGAGGCAGCCATGGCCTGGGGTTGTAAGTAAGACTCAACGCGACTCCAAAAATGAGTTGCAGCAGGTTGTGCAGCCATCAGATCGTCGTAACGACCTTTCAGGACTTTAATATCTATCCGATAGTCAACATTATTTATGCGATAGAAGCGAGGGTAGGTAATCGCTTTGCCACCACTACCAATTGTTACCGTATCGCCAGTGACTGTCGGCTCCGTCGTGCTGGTATCCAAACTGACACTTTTTTGGGTTGTATCCAGAATGACTTTGGTTAAGCTACTGCCCAGGCTTGATTCAGTCCCATTATCATTGAGATTGGCAAACTCGAGTGTATTTACTTCTTCCATCACCTGGTGGAACAAATTGGCTGAAACCATTTTTTTTCGGTTAATTTCATTGGCTTTAAAGCCGGCGGGCAAAAAAGTAGCAATTCCAAAGGAAAGAGTTAGCAAAATACTACTGGCAACCACCAGTTCAATCGCTGTCGTCCCTTTTTGAAGTTTGGATCTTTTCATTCTCAGCCTCCGTCGCTTTACATTTCTTAATATCAACCGCTTTACATATCTTAATATTTCACGGACAAAAAGTCAATGTCGTATAAAGATATATTAAATACATGGTTTTAAAATGAAATGCCAGGGCAAAAAATGATTCAGCGCTCAAAAAATGAGTAGAAACCGAATGGAGAAATAATTAGAAAAAGTGAGACTGGAGCAAAGACAAGCGCCTCTTATTCAGGTTTAGCCTGATTGTAGACTCGCTCAAATTCTTGCAGATAGGCACGGGCGACCGTCGGATCTTCAATGATTAACAGATTTTCATCATTGCTCTTATCCGCTGATTTCGAAAAATTAAAGGAGCCCGTAATCACCGTTTTTTCGTCGATTACAAAGACTTTATGGTGCATCACTCTGGAGTTTCCATCCCGACGCACATCGGCTCCTGCGGCTTTTAAATCGTGATATTTGCTATAACGTGAGCCGGCCTGAGTATTGTCAAAGACGCCTCTGACTTTGACGCCATCAGCCATTTTTTGCATCACGACCTGGTTAACGTCGTCATGAGTATACGAGAAGGTCAAAAATTGTATGCTATGCTCAGCTTTATTGAGCGCTTCAGCGACTTTACCGATCACTGCGCCTTCAGCAGCAAAATGTGTTGCAATCGTACTTGAACCCACAGTCACAGATGGATGAGCTACGAAATGCGGCGAACTCACTCCAAACTGGCGATCTTCAAACATTTCTTTGAATTCAATGCCGTAATTCTCAGCCAATTCGGGTGAGCGTAAAATCAATAAATTATTATCGTTGCGATAGACACCATTATCGGTAAAATTCATTGAGCCCGTTAAGACAGCCGCATCGACACTGCCCTGATCGATCACCACAAATTTATTGTGCATCAGACCCGATCTATTGTCGTCGATGACTTCAATGCCAGCCGACTGCAAAGCATGGATATCGTGCTCGTCTTTGTAATTGCTATCGGTCACCACACGAACCTGCTTGCCTGCCTTGTGGGCAGCCAAAATCGCATCGCGAATCACAGGGGACTCTAACTCAAACGCTGCGATATCAACGGTTTTGTCAGCCGACTTGATAAACGCAGCCACTTTTTGGTCGAGGGGGACTTCACCGGCGCCGGGGCGGGTAAACATGACTTCAACTTTGGGCTTAGATTCCACTGCCGGTTTTGGATCTAATTTGGGAGGAGCAGTAACAATAGCGGTAGTCGTCGGCAGGCTTTCAACGGGACTCACAGCCTGAGGCCATTTGCCAATCGCCGTTGTTTGGGTATGTATCGCTTGCCAATCAGGTGTTGCTCCCATACCCTGGAAAGCTTTCGCAAGGGAATCAGTCCAGGATCTTCCTTTGGACCAGCCTTCGGCAAAGGATCCAATATCATCTTGTAAAGCCAGAATTTTGACTTCTTTACTGACGCCGTTTAGTTCAAGTTGAGCACTTGCCTGGCCTTTGAGACCGCTGAGCTGCAGGCTTTCACCCACAGCTAAATAGGTTTTGCCTTCACTCTCAAAGATCACTTCATCAAGCGCATTGTTTTCGACACTTGCACTCAGTTTGGCAGGATCATACTGGGGTTTCAGTTCACGGATTTGATCAACCGCAATGCGTTGCTGATTAATTTTAAATTGTGCCATCTAAAAACCTCCTGAGTACATACTTTACTTATCGTCATCACAGTCGTTTAACTTGTGCCCACCCTAAAAACGGGCACAAGTTAGCCAGGTTTATTCGTGGGGCAAATTGTCATACGAGGCATGAAACTCACGCTCACGTGAAGGGAAGCGATCATGTGGAATTTGCTGAATATTGATGGGTGCCGGCACTTTCAGGCTTAAATCACCAACGGCAGCCACAATCAAACGGGTTCCAGCCACCAAAAAGCTTTGACTGACGGTCTCATAGGTATCCGAACGGCGGTGATAATGAGGGGTAGAGTCGCCATTGGTAAACTCTTCAGAAATACAGAGCGAATCATAGCCTTCATCATGAAAAGAAACATGATCCGAGCGCCCGGTATTGGTGCGTGCCATCGGTAAATTGAGATTATGGGTTTTATTGACCATTTGATAATAGTCCCAGAGTACGCCGTCAGGTCGAGCCAGCTCAACAGCATGGTCGCCATCGCCGTCATAGCCCATCATATCAATCGCGTGTACTGAGCTGATCTTGAGGCCTTGCTCACGTAATTTGCGAGCCAGATGGCGGCTACCGACCAGGCCCAATTCTTCTTCGTCAAACCAGGCAAAAATCAGATTGACTTTTCGGCCTTTGAGCTCACGTAACACCGTTGCAGCTTCAAGTACTGCAGTCGAACCCGAAGCATTGTCGTCAGCTCCGGCATTGCGCACTGAGTCCATGTGGGCACCGACCAGAATATACTCATCAGTGGGAATATCTGCGGCTAAGGTTACCATAATATTGGCAGCATCGCGACGGTATTCATGGCGTTCGACTTTATAACCGAGTGCAGTCAGAGTCTGAGTCAGAAACTGACGGGTTAAGTCACGCCCTTGTACCGTTCCTCTTTCGGGGATCAGAGTTTTTTGATCGGCGATCGGACGGATACCAGCAAAAGTCGCCAGATAAGCAGCCATGCGTTCGGGGTTAACTGCCGCTTCGATTCCCGCTGCAGGTGTGTTTAAAGCGTTCAGTCCTGAACGAAAAGCTGGATTAGCCTGATTTTGCACAGGTCGCAGGGCTGGATTGGAACAAGAGTTAACCAGTAAACATGAGCTGGCTAAAAACAGAAGTGCATGTAATTTCATCAAAAAACCACCATTCAGGACATCGTTATTAAGATTATAGGCAAAGCCTATCCTTAACTTGTTCTTAATTTACGCTTATTTTAAGAGGAGCAGGAAAGCGTGGAGCAACCGGCTTTGTGCCGCGCCCACTCTGGTCTTTTTTGGGCATATTGCTCGTGCTCTGGTTGCAGGTCATAGGGTTTACGCAAAACTTGCAAAAGCCTTTGAACTTCAGAAAAATCGCCAGCTTCTGCTTTTTCGATCGCTTGCTGTGCCAAATAATTCCGCAATACATATTTGGGATTGGTGGCATTCATCAATTCAACCCGCTCAGACTCAGAGCCGCTTTCACTTTGCCAGCGCTGCTGATAGTCTTGTAACCATTGCCAGACTTGCTCAAGATAAGCCTCTGGGGTTTCAGTGACATAAAGTGCTGCTTGCCAGGCAGATGGAAGCTGCGTTTTGTCAGCTTTTTCAAAGTCCTGACTCAGATCGATCTGAGCCAGTCCGCGATAAAGCAAAGTCATATCGATTTCCTGGGCACCCATTGCTTGCAGTAAATCTCCAATTAACTCCGTATCGGTTTCACGGAAACTGGCTAGCCCCAATTTACTGGCCATCATGGCTTGCCAACCAGACTCATAGACCGAAACAAAGTGACTTAAGCCATCTTGCAAAGGTTTGGGATCTACTATCAAGGCATACAAGGCTTGCCCCAATTGCATTAAATTCCACTGGGCCATTTGGGGTTGATTGCCATAAGCATAACGGCGGCGGCCTGCATCCGTGGTGTTCGGTGTCCAACTGGGGTCAAAATCTTCTAGCCAACCGTAAGGACCATAATCAATCGTCAAGCCTAAAACTGACATATTGTCGGTATTCATGACCCCATGTACAAAACCGACTCGCATCCATTCCACCATCAGTTTGGCCGTCCGCTCGCAGACTTCATGGAACCATGCACTATACAGATCAGCTTGATCACGATCTAAATGCGGAAAATCCGTTTCAATCGTATAATCCAGCATTTGTTTGAGGCGCGTCTTGTCATTGCGGGCAGCAAAAATCTCTAAATGACCAAAGCGCACAAAGGAAGGCGCCACACGGCAGACCACTGCTCCGGGTTCAAATTCTGGATTGCCATCATAGAACATGTCTCTTAAGATCTCTTTGCCTGTTAAAACCAAACTCAGCGCTCGGGTCGTGGGTACGCCCAGATGAAACATGGCTTCGCTACACAGAAACTCACGCACTGAAGAACGCAATACAGCAAAGCCGTCCCCCCCTCTGGAGTAAGGCGTGGGCCCAGCCCCTTTGAGTTGCAGAACCCAGCGTTGCTGATCAGGGGCAATCACTTCCCCTAAATAAATAGCCCGCCCGTCGCCGAGTTGACCGGCCCAGTGGCCAAATTGATGCCCGCCATAGCAGGTCGCATAGGGCTCCATACCCGGTAAGAGTTGGTTGCCCGCAAAAATAGCGGCAAATTCTGGCCGTTGGGCTTCGGCAGACTCTAGCCCAAGTGTACTTAACATTTCATTTGAAAACGCCACCAGTTGGGGCTGTGGGACTTGAATGGGTTGGGTACGAGTAAAGCAGGCCTCAAAGACCTGGCGTGTTGTATTTTCGGTATTGGGATCAGCGGGAAGCTCACGCAGATAGCGATTGTCAAAGGTCAAAGTTTCTAATCTGTTCATGCCTGTATTAAATCACGAGGGATAGGACTGCGACCACATGCAGAAAGGCATTTCAACTCCCCTGGTGATTACTCAAATGATCTGGAACTGCGGATATAGATCGAAAGCGTAATTAAACCCAGCGGCAAAGGCATCCAAAAAATATCTTTCAAAAAATGCAGTTGCGGGATGTAATGGGCAATATAAGCCAGCGCGCTAAGCAAAAAACAGAGCAGCGGCAACCACAAAGGCACCTGTCGTCTATTCTCGCTATCAAAAATCTGGTTATTTTGTTCGGACAAAAGATTGATCTCGACTTTAACTTGTTTTGAGCTAGTTTATCACGGTAAAAGAGCGAGTCCATTGTAATCCAAGCCTGAATTTAAGAGCCAGCATTTTTTTCATTGCAGAAATTTAGAGCAAGAAATGTTGAGCTTTCGGGATAATTTAGATAGACAATCGCTTGTGATAAAACAAGTAATTATAGATTTTCACGTTTAGAAAGCAGGCTTCTATGGCAATTAACTCTAACCGTCCCGTGCAACCCTCAGGTTTTGATAAACATTCAGTCTCCGATATGAACAGCGTCACAAAAAAAGCGATTGAAGCGGTTGCGGACTTAATCCATGATACTGATGGGGACCAAACCAGCTTTAAAGAT